>CALJYC010000309.1 GCA_937984275.1 uncultured bacterium
CGTTGGCCCACGGTCGATGCCGTGACGGTCGAACGCGTTCGCACCGATCCGAGTTGGTGCGTGATCGATGCACGCGCCCCCGAGCGTTACAACGGACAGTCGGAGCCTCTCGATCCGGTAGCGGGACACATTCCGGGAGCGCACAACCTCTACTGGCAGTCGCAACTCCACAGCGACGGTGTGTTCGATTCGCGCGACGCGCTTCGGGAGCGCTACGCAGCGATCCTCGGTGACGTGCCGTCCGAGCGAGTGATTTGCTACTGCGGTTCAGGCGTCACCGCCTGTCATCTCCTCTTGGCGATGGAGGCGTGCGGCCTCTCGGGCGCACAGCTCTACGTTGGGTCTTGGAGCGAGTGGTGCCGCCAAGGACGCCCACTCGCCACGGACTGAGTAGAGCGGTCGCACAACCCCCCGAAGCTGCTATCTCAACCGGGTGACAAACGCGGTTTGGGAGTTCCCCCTGACCCTGCCTCGGAACGCTTTCACGGCGCTCGAGGTTCCCCGGGCGGGAGACATCTGGCGCCTGTGCCAAGATGCGGCGACGCTTGCCTCGATCAACTCGGGCTGGCCGCCATCGCGCTTCCGCGCCGAGAACGTCGCGTTTATCGTCTACAAGATGACAGTCGTGCACGAGGCCGAAACACCGTATGGCGCCGTGCTCGCAACAAAGACATGGGTTTCCCGGTTTCGTCGCCGAACGCTCAGCACCCGCGAGCTGCGCGTTCGAACGGGCGGCAAGCGAATCGCCGCTGCCACGCAAGAGTGGGTGCACGTCGACGGCGACACCCTCAAACCCAAGCAGGGCTCGGTCGAGCTCGCGGCCGCGTTTCCTGAAACGGATGTCGAGCCATCCGTGAAGATGCCCAAGTTTGAAGCGATGCCCGGCGCAGAGGACGAGTTTGCGTTCGACATGTGGCAGACCTGGTCCGACCCCCTCGCGCACGCCAACCATCCCGCGTACATCGATTGGTGTGATGAGGCGACGAGTCGGCGGATGGTCGCCTCGGGCCTCGACCCCGTGCTGCTTCGGCCCATCGCCGAACAGGTGACGTTTCGTAGCTCCGTCTTACCCGGCGAGCGGGTGATAGTTCGGAGCAAGCGCGTTGGCATGATCGGCTCCGATGCCGTCGTGTTGAGACACCACTTGGAAACCGAACGAGGTCCCGCTGCCGATGCGACGAGCGTGCGCGCACTTGCGGACGGAAGCGGCGAGGCACTGATCTCGGCGTGGGGCTGACCGATGCGCGAGGGCTTGCCGAGTGGGACCTCCTTCTTGGTTTCGTTTGCACGTGGCCTCGGAGTCGGCGAACAGGAGCTCGATCCGCTCGCGCGGGACCTGTTGCCGCCCTGGTTGGCGCGTCTCGCGGATGCCCCGAGCGCGCTTGGTGGCGCGGCGAGCCTCTACCGCAACGCGGTGCGCGCGACGACGTTCGGGTTCATCGACCACATGGTGCTCAGAACCAAGGCGATCGATATCCACCTCGCCGGAGCGCTGAGGTCGGGGATCGACCAGCTGGTGATCCTCGGAGCGGGGCTTGATGCGCGCGCTTGGCGGCTCGCGGCGCTGAAGAACGCGACCGTGTTCGAGGTCGATCACCCTGCCACCCAGCAGTACAAACAGGGACGCATAAAGGGCAGGACTCCTCCGACCGATGTTCGCTACGTTGCCGTGGATTTCGAGAAGGAGCGGTTTGCCGATGGCCTCAGGCACGCAGGGTTTCGTTCCGATGAGCCCAGCGTCTGGATTTGGGAGGGCGTCGCGATGTATCTCCCCGTAAAGGCCATCCACGACACGTTCGAACAACTGGCGTCTCTCGCCGCTACGGGGAGTGAGCTTGCGATGACCTATCGGGTGCCCGGCGTGTTTCCTTTCGGCGCCGCTGGGCGCGCGGCGATCCCTGCGTTGTTCGCGGCGGCTGGCGAGCCACTCAAGGGCGCCCTCGAGCCCCACGAGCTCGCGTCCACCATCGCGCCCGCGTGGGACGTCCTCTATGACGAGGACGCGCGGGGGTGGCAGCAGCTGACTGGCTCGATCGCCCATCCATCTCGCGGCTTTCTGTCCGAGCGGCTTGCGATTGCGAAGCGGAGGGCTTGAGCGATGTGTACGATCATCGTTCGCCACCAGATGGATGACTGGTGCTCGACGATCGTCGCGTCGAATCGCGACGAGTTCTATGATCGTCCGGCATCGGGCCCGGGGGTGTTGCGCTCGAGGCCGCTCATCGTTGGTGGGCGCGACGAGCGGGAAGGTGGGACGTGGTTCGGGCTGACGCGCGACGGTCTTTTTGTCGGGCTCACCAATCAGCGCAGCTTCGGCACCCGGGACGATTCGCTTCGTTCGCGCGGTACGCTGGTGATCGACGCGCTCGGGGAAGGTTCACTCGAGGGCGTGAGGCGCTATTTGAGCCGAGTCGATCCGGCGAGCTACAACGAGTTCAACTTGATCTTTGGAGACGGCGCGGGGGTGTGCGCTGCGTACGGAAGACGAGACGCGCGCGAAGTCGAGCTCGAGATGCTGGGGGAAGGCGTTCACGTGCTTTGCAACGATCGCATCGGCTCCCCGGAGTTTCCGAAGGCCATAAAGGCGCGAGAACGAGTCATGTCGGTGCCCCCGGACATTTGGCCGCGTATCAAGCCGCGGCTCGTTCAGGTCCTCGCGGACGGCTCGCTCCCCGATCCTTCGGAGGTCCCACCCGTTCCGCCCGGCGCGCCGTTCGATCAGGACGTCGCGCGGTACCTCCAAGCGATCTGCGTGAAGACTCCGGTCTACGGTACCGTTTCGTCCACGATTGCGGCCGTGAGTCCGGGTGGGGTCGAGCAGTACTGGTTTTCGGACGGCCCACCGTCCGAGACGAGCTTCGAAGACATGGGCCACCTTACCCGAGGCGCCGAATGAGCTCGACCACCGCGTCGGTGCTCGCCTCTAGATTCTCTTCGAGCGTTCTTCCGCTCTTCTTTCGCGGTTTGAACGAGTGGTCCCCGTCCCCCATCCACGCGAGCTCGATCGACGGCGAAAGCGAGTAGGACGCCACCTCTTCCTCGCTGCCGAGTCGATCCCGTGTGCCTTGCACAATCAGGGTAGGGGTCTGCAGTGTTTCTAGGTGGGCTGTGCGGAGCCGCTCCGGCTTCCCCGGCGGGTGAAAGGGGTACCCGAGGCACACGATGCCGGCTGCGCCCACTTCATCAGCGATCATCGATGCGATTCGCCCACCCATCGACTTACCGCCAATGACCACCTCGTCGGCCGGCCCCACGAGATCGAGCACCTCCTTGAAACGAGCAATGAGCTTGGGCGCCCGGTCGGGCCCCCGCCGCCTTCCGTCCTCACGCCGCTTCGCCATGTACTCAAACTCGAAGCGGATCACTTCGACATCAGCAGCCGCGATCTTATCGGCGATCGTGTTCATGAACGAGGAGTCCATGGGCGCGCCAGCGCCGTGGGCGAGGAGGAGGCGGGGGGTGGAGGGGGGACCGGTTCGGAGCAGGTTGAGCATTCGGAGGGGTCTTACCCCGAGTCAGAGTCAGTGCCAGCGTCACCCCGTAAAGTCGATGCTGC
>CALJYC010000310.1 GCA_937984275.1 uncultured bacterium
CGAAACGCTGATCGAGCGCCTTCCCGCTCCCGAGGGCGACCCGGCCCTGCCCCTGCAGCTGCTGGTTCACAACACGCTCCACGATGAATACGTTGGACGCATCGCAGTTGGACGCATCCGAAACGGCACGATCCGGCCACAAGAAATGATGGCGATCATCGGCAAGGACGGCGTGATCGAACGGAAAGTCGGCGCGCTCTGGGGCTTCGAGAGCCTGGAGCGCGTGCGCATCACGGAGGCGTCCGCGGGCGACATCGTCGCGATCTCCGGCATCGAAGACGTGCACATCGGCGACACGATCACCCCCCCAAGCCATCCAAACCCGCTCGAACGAATCACCGTCGAGCAGCCAACCATCAAGATCCGATTCATGGTCAACACCTCGCCTTTTGCCGGGCTCGTCGGCGACTACGTCACCTCGCGGCAGGTGCGCGAAAGGCTCCTCAAAGAAGCGCAGCGCAACATCGCGATGCGGGTCGAGGAGGGCGACGAGCCCGACTCGTTCATGGTGTACGGCCGTGGCGAGCTGATGTTGGCGATCCTGGCCGAGACGATGCGGCGGGAAGGCTACGAGTTCGCTCTCGGCATGCCGGAAGTCGTCGTCCGCGAGATCGACGGGAAGCAATGCGAGCCGGTCGAGACCGTGGTCGTCGACGTTCCCCAGCACCACGTGGGCACGGTGACGCAGCTCCTCGGCGACCGCCGGGGCGTGATGGGCAAGATGAGCCCGATCGGCACCAACCGTTCGAGGGTCGAATACCGGGTTCCGTCGCGCGGGCTGATCGGTTTTCGCTCGTTGTTCATGACGGAGACGCGCGGCGAGGGGCTCCTCAACACGATGTTCGAGGGTTGGGACCCTTACGCGGGCCCTTTGCTGCGCCGCAAAAACGGAGCCGTCGTCGCCGACCGAAAGGGCACCACGACCCCATACGCCCTCTTCAACCTGCAACCGCGCGGCAAGCTCTTCGTCGGCACCGGGACGAAGGTCTACGAGGGCATGATCGTGGGTGAGCACAATCGCCCCAGCGACCTCGACGTGAACTGTACGCGCGAGAAGAAGCTCACCAACATTCGGGCTGCAGGGAAAGACGACAACGTCGTCCTGACGCCACATCGAGAGCTGACGATCGAAAACGCGCTCGATTGGATCGACCAAGACGAGCTCGTGGAAGTCACGCCCGATGCCGTGCGGATCCGCAAGTCGATCTTGCAGTGCAACCTCCGCCCGAAGCGCGAAGCGCCCAAGAAGGGCTAGCCTTCCCGGGCGCCGTACAGGGCAATTACGAAGGACCTCAGTCGCACGGCCCGGAAACAGGCCCCAGCATCGTGCTCACCTCTGGCAGCTGGTTGTGCACTGCGAGAGATCCGCCGCAGACTCTCGCGCACGGAGGAGAATCCAACCGCCTCGGCTGACCCGACACACCGTTCCAATGCCGGCGACTGACGTCCATCACCTCCTAGGACCTGCAATGGCCGTGCCACGCTGGAACGCGAAAAAGCCCTGAATATTCGCGGGACGGATTTGGCCGAGGCGAAGAACTTTCGCCCAGGAGCCGCGAGCCGCATTGATTGCGCAGATTGCCCGTTGGACCGATGGGGGTTCATGATGGGTGGGTTGTGGCTAGGTCGGGAGGCAAACGCGGGAAAGATGGTGGCCGGACGGGCGGCGCCGGGGGCACCTCAAAGACCGATCGGGACGCCCTTCAAAGAGCGTTCGCCGACGTGAAACCCTTGGGCGAGAAAACGCGAAAACGGGTGATGCCACCCCTCGAAAGCCCGTCCGCGCCGGGGCGCGCACCAAGACAAGCCCCGCGGCAGCCAAGCGAACCGCTGCAGGTACAGCGCGAGGGCAACGGAATCGTCCTCGGAAAGCGTCGATCCACCCACTCGAGCATCCTCGACGCCCTCGAAGACCCGAAGCTCGAAATCGAGGCGGAGTGCGATCTACATGGTCACACGGTGGCCGAGGCGGAACGCGCGCTGCAGCGATTCATCCGAGACTGCCAGGACAGCGGCAAGCGGTGGGTCCTGATCATCGTGGGCAAAGGACTACACAGCCCAGGCGGCAAGGGAACGTTGAAGGCGGAAATGGTCGATGCCCTCAGCAAGCGCGCTCCGGCCCGATTCGTCCTGGCCTTCCGCACCGCCCCCCGCCACCTAGGCGGCACGGGCGCCCTAGTCGCCCGCCTAGTCGACCGCCTGTAGTGTGCAGATCTTTTCGTTTGTGGCCGGCTTACCTCCTCGCTGGCGCTACGCGCTGCTGCTACGCAGCCCTGCGAGGTACGGACGTACCTCTCAGTCGCTCCCTGCGGGGGCGCTCGACCACAAACGAAAATCTCTCGCACACTAGGTTCGGGGGGTGTTTGCGGCTGCGATTTGGTCGTTGAGGGTCCAGTAGTCGTACAGGATGCCCAGGAGGAACAGACCGCCAGTGAGGAAGTAGATCAGTCCCGTGAGATACTTCCCCATGTAGATCCGGTGGATGCCGAAAACCCCGACGAACGTGAGCAAGATCCAGGTCACGTTGTAGCTGACGGGCCCCGCGTCATATCGAAGCTCCGCGGAACGGTCGAGCGACGGCATTAATACCAAGTCGATCAGCCAGCCGATGCCCAAGAGCCCCAGCGTGAAAAACCAAATCGTCCCACTCACGGGGCGCCCATAATAGAAACGGTGCGCGCCCATGAAACCGAAGATCCACAGCAGATATCCGATGCCGAGACTGTGCGTGTCGTCGTTCGCCATGAATGGCTTTGTACGGTGCACGCCGCTTGCGGCAAGCAGGAAGGTCTCTTCAGAGTTAACCCCTTCAAAAAGGGGTCTGACCCCTTTTTTAGCCCTTGCTGATTTTGCCTTCTTTGTGGGCGTGGTGGCTGCGGCACTTGGGGCAGAACTTCTTGATGTGGAACTTCTCGGGCATGGTGCGCCGATTCTTGTCCGTCACGTAGTTGTCTTTGCCGCAGTTTTCGCAGCTGAGCTTGATGAGATCACGCCTGAGAATGCCTTGCCTTTTAGGCTGGAAGGGGCGGAGTGTAGCGGGGGTGGCCGCACGGACAAATCCCGCCTCGGAGGGCTAGATCTGGAGCCTGGATCCGGTGTAAACCCTTGAAGATGTTCGACAGTGACCGTAGCAGCGGCACCCCCGCCGAATATATCGCCCGGCGGGCCACGACCGTGTCCGATATGTTCTTGAAGCGCGTGGAGCGCGACGGCGAGAAGCCG
>CALJYC010000311.1 GCA_937984275.1 uncultured bacterium
TGCCGGCATCTGCCTCGGAGTAGACCGCCACGGTCGAAATGCCCATCTTGCGGCACGTCCGGATGATCCGCCGCGCGATTTCGCCACGGTTGGCAACGAGGATCTTCTGAATCGTAGTGCTCAACGCCCGCTTGCTCCCTAGTGACGAAAGACGCCCCATGATGTGGTCCCTTCGACGGGAGCGTTGTACGCAGCCGACAAGCAAAGCGCGATCGTCGTGCGCGTGTCACGCGGATCGATGATGCCGTCGTCCCAGATGCGCGCGGTCGCGTAGAGCGCGGTCGACTGATCCTCGATCTGCTTCTCGGTCATCATCTTGGCAACCTCGAGCATTTTTTCGTCGACTTCGATGCCCTTCTTCCTTGCGGCGCCGCGCTGAATGATGTCGAGGACGCCGGCCAACTGCTTGCCGCCCATGACCGCGATTTTGTGATTGGGCCACGTAAAGAGAAAGCGCGGACGATACGACCTGCCCATCATTGCGTAGTTCCCCGCGCCGTAGCTCGACCCGGTCATGATGGTGATCGCAGGCACGGTGCTATTGGAGACCGCGTTGATCATCTTGGCGCCGTGCTTGATGATCCCGTTTTGCTCGTACTGTTTGCCGACCATGAAGCCGGTGGTGTTTTGCAGGAACACGAGTGGAACGTTGCTACTGTTGCAAAGTTGGATGAACTGCGCGCCTTTGTTGGCGCTGTCGCTGAAGATCGTCCCGTTGTTGGCAATGATGCCGACGGGGAATCCATGGATGTGCGCCCAGCCGCAGAGCATCGTCTTTCCATAAAGCGGCTTGAATTCGCTGAAGCGGGAGCCATCGACGATCCGGGCGATCACTTCGCGTTGATCGAACGGGACGCGCACATCGGAGGACGCGATTCCCAACAGCTCCTCGGCATCGTAGAGCGGCGCTTCCACTGGGCGAGGTCGAAGCTTTCCCTGCTTTTCCCACTCGAGATGCGCCACGATTTCTCGCCCCAGCCGAATCGCGTCCACCTCGTCCTCCGCGAGGTAGTCCGAAACGCCACTGATCACCGAGTGCATTTCGGCGCCGCCGAGCTCTTCGTGATCGGTCTCCTCGCCCGTAGCCATCTTCACGAGTGGAGGCCCCGCGAGATAGACCTGAGCCTGCTCTTTGACCATCACGACGTAATCGCTCATGCCAGGCATGTACGCGCCCCCCGCCGTCGAGCTTCCAAAGACGAGACAGATCGTCGGAATCTTGTGTTCGGAGCGTTGCGTGAGATGACGGAAACCCGCGCCACCAGGAACGAAAATCTGATCTTGCTTTGGTAGATCGGCACCTGCAGATTCGATGCAACTGATACCCGGCAACCGATTCTGCTCGCAGATCTCCGCGAGCCTCCCTGTCTTCAGCATACTGGTCGGACTAATTGCCCCGCCCTTCACGGTCGCCTCGCTCGCAAGTAGGCAACACTCCACACCGCTGACGAGGCCTACACCGCCGACGACCGAAGTGCCGCTCACCTCACCTTTCATCCCGTGACCTGCGAGCGCCGCGATCTCCAAGAAGAAGCTGTCGCGGTCGAGGAGCATCTCGATGCGCTGACGCGGGAGGATGCGGCCACGCGCGAGATGCCGGCTCACGTACTTCTCGCCACCGCCGGCGTTGGCTTTCGCAAGCGCGTCGTTGACTTCTTCGAGCGCCGCGAGATTGCCCTCGCGATTGACTTGATACGTCTCGGACTTCGTATCGGCCTTCGAACGCAGGACGGGATAACGCTGTTCGGACATGCTCCGGAATCCTAGATGCTGCCGACGACGCAGGGCAACCCAAAAATGAATGAGCGTTCAATCAGCTCAAAGACGCGGAAATCACGGGGTATTCTTATGTCCTGAAAAGACGCGAGGGCGCCGGTCCCGCCAAGGCCGCGCGCGCTCGAGCTGGGCCGCGAGGGCAAACATCATCGGCTCCTCGGCGGGTCGCCCGGTAAACATGACGCCGATCGGAAGCCCTGCGGCATTCCAATACAGCGGCACCGACATCGACGGCTGCCCCGTGAAGTTCGCAACCGGCGTGAACGGGATGAACGAGTACGTGCTTTTCGCGGCTTGATCGACGAGCTTCCTGCTGCTCAGCGGTGCCTTCCAGTCCAGCGCAGCAATTACCTTTTGCGCGATCAGATCGGTTCCGCGTGGTTTGAGCTCACCGATGTGCGCCGGGGGCGTTCCCAATGTGGGGGTGAGCACGAGATCGTAGTCGCGATACACATCGACGAGCCTCCGTGACTCGGTTTGCAGCGCCCGAAGCGACACCAAGAAGTCCTGTGCGCTCACGGCCTCGCCCAACATGCGCGCGGTCCAAGTCGTGAGCTCAAAATCTTTCGCCGTCGCCCGCCGGTTTCTGATCTGCTCGGCCTCGCGAATCTCTGTGGCAAGGTTGGCCGCAACCACGATGAGGAACGCTCGGCCAAGTGCTAGCGCATCATGCCCCGGCAAAACCTCTTGGACATCGTGTCCGAGCTCCGCGCAGAGCTTGGCCGCATCTTCGACCGCGGCCCTGCAATCCGGATGCACGATTGCGGGCAAGGGAGGCTCGCTGTGAAATGCAATCCGCAAGGGCCTTGGGTCGCTTTCGGTGGCGCCTAAGAATGTTCCGTCGATCGGCGCGGCGAAGTAAGGAGTCGTATCATCTGGCCCGTGCGTCGCGTCGAGCATCGCCGCGCTGTCCCGTACGGCGCGCGTCAACACGTGCTCCGATACGACACCCGACCAATGCTCGCTCACGAAGGGACCTGACGGGTTGCGAGCCCGCGATGGCTTGTGGCCAAACAATCCACAACAGGAAGCAGGGACTCGGATCGATCCGCCGCCGTCTCCACCCGATGCCATCGGCACCACACCCGCAGCAACGCTCGCACCCGAACCGCCACTCGAGCCGCCGGCAGTGCGATCCAGCATCCACGGGTTGCGCGTCACCCCGTGGAGGTCGGTCTCGACGACCGGTAGAAGACCCAGCTCCGACGTTGCAGTCTTGGCGACTGGAACCACCCCGGCATCGAGCCAACGCCGATAGAGGTTGGTCTCGTCGGTGGGCGTCCAACCCTTGAAGAACAACGAGCCCTCCTGCGTCGGGACACCCGGGATCCGTTGAATGAGGTCCTTGATGAGAAAAGGAACGCCGGCGAAGGGACCCTCACCAAGGTCCCCCAAAGATCGCGCGTGCGCGGCTTCAAAGAGCTCGAACACGACCGAGTTGATCTGAGGGTTCACCCGCTCGATCCGCGAAATGCACTCCTCCACGAGCTCGGTGCTGCTGACCTGGCCGGCTCGGACCAGCTCCGCGAGGCCCAGAGCGTCGTACGCGTCGTACTCGGGAAAGCCTGACATCGGGCAGGCCTACTCCAGCCAAAGGCCCAAAAGCAATGGCCTTTTCGGTCCTGGCGCAAAGCAAGGCACTCCCGAGTGATGTTCCGCTCACAGTATAACTGGATTTTTTTGATCATATGGTTGCTAATTTTCCAGCACGGTGGTACCACACGCTTAGACACAGCGGAGAAGCAGCAATGTCAGCAAAAAAGTCCAGCGATACCATCATGATGAACGAAGTCGTCGACGCCGTGAGAGCGCGGGGTTGGATCACCTACAACGAGGCGTCGGAGTTCATCGCCAAGATTGGGGCGACTCAGGGAACGGTTCGGAAGTTCCTTCGACGACTCGAGACCGCCGGAATCGAGGTGACCGTCAAGCAAGGCAAGAACCGGAAGGCGGATCGGCGACGCACCGCAAAGACGGCCGAAAAGACCAACGTGCTCAGCGCGGAGCCGGTTCAGACCTACCTCGACTGGATGGGCTCTGTGAGTCTCCTCACGCGAGAGGGCGAGGTGGAGCTCGCACGTCAGATCGAAAAGGGTCGTCAGATCATTTTCGACGAGGTGGTCGACCACAAGCTTCACGCGGACGAAATCACCGAAGTGCGGGAGCGCGTTGTCGCCGGCGAGCTGGCCGTGCGAGAGGCGGTCATCGAGTCGAGCTTCGAGGCCGTGCTTTGCGCCCTCGATTCGTACGTGCAGTCGTGCGAGGAGGGCTCGACGGCTCGCAAGAAGGCCGAAGCGGACTCCGGGCTCTCAGCTAGTCAGCTCCGCAAGCTGCACAAGATCGTTTCCTCCGCCCATGCCGACGTCGAACGGGCGAAGGCCGAGATGGTCGAAGCCAATCTTCGACTGGTGGTCGCTATCGCCAAGAAGTATCTCAAGCGCGGTCTCCCCTTCATGGACTTGATTCAGGAAGGCAACATGGGGCTGATGCGCGCGATCGATAAGTTCGACTACCGTCGTGGCTACAAACTCTCCACGTACGCATCGTGGTGGATTCGTCAGTCGATGGCTCGTGCTACGACCGACCAAGCTCGCACGATCCGAATTCCGGTTCATGCCTGTGAGCTTCTCACCAAGGTCACCGGGATGACGCGCAAGCTCACTGGTGAGCTCGGGCGCGAGCCCTCCCCGGCGGAGATCGCGGTGCGCATGAAGCTTCCGACCGATCAGGTCGCGAACCTACTCCTGATCTCACGCGATACAGTTTCGCTCGAAATGCCGGTCGGCAACGACGGCAACAGCGAGCTCCGCGACCTAATCGCCGACGACGAGGCCGGCACCCCGATGGACTCGGTGATCGGCGAAGACCTCTCGAAGTCCGTGCTCCGAGCGCTAGAAACTCTGAATCCACGCGAACAGCGCATCATTCGGATGCGCTTCGGAATCGGCGAGAAGGAGTCCCATACCCTGGCTGAAATCGGCCGCGAGTTTGGGCTCAGCAGAGAGCGCATTCGCCAACTGCAGGCCCTGGCGCTCCGCAAGCTCCGCAACGTCCACGGCGACGCCGCGCTGAAACAGTTCGTCAGCGCGTAGACATCCCAGCGGCCCGATAAGCCGCGAGGTCATCCCAACTCCCCGGCTTTGGCTCTTGCGATCCACTTCTCCATTATCTTTTGCACCACATCGAGCGCCATGTTCTTGAATGGGCGGAGGAGCAGCGGGACCTTCTGCATGTCGATCACTACTTGTCCGGGCTGCATGTCGATCGTCGCAGCGACGTTCACGCCTTTGACGTGAAAGGTAACCTCTGCGTGGGTGTCACTGAGCCACGTCGTCTTCGCGTCGTACTTTGCCCACTTCGCGGTGTAGTGCTCCGCGGCTTTGTCTGCAGCCTTCTTGGCCAACTCCGGACTGAGGTCGTGTTTGATGATGTGCTGCATGAAGCCTCTCGATCGGGAGGCAGGATTACACGAAAGTGCATGTCTACGCTACGCGAGGGGCTCAACCGCGCGCCCACCCTCAATCCAGGCGGCCAAGGCCGAGGTATCGCCGAGCGGACGAGTGGCCTCGGGCAGAGACCATGCCCGCGCCTCTTGCGTTTCGCAGAACGCGATGATGTTGGAATGCTTCCGCGCTTCTTCTTGGGTGAGAAGCGCGCGCATCCGCTCGAGCTTGGGAGCAAGTGCCGAAAGCGAGTCCGGATAGGTGACCGGTGCATGGTCGGCACGGCCGATCTCCGGAACGAACGCCCGATTGAAAACCACATGGGCAAGCTCGAAATCCCGGCCCACGACCTCGGCGGCCACGGAATTGGCCGCCTCAATTCCTACGGAGTCCGCGGACGAAACGAGGATGAATCTCGTGCTCGGGGAGCGCATCAGGTCACGGACCTCCTCGGCTCGCTCTGCGAACCCCTCCCGAAGAAAGGCCATCTCGGTGAGGAACTCCGTGAGGGCGGAGACCAGGGAATCCCCGGCAACAGTTCGCAACAGACGCTGCGCGATCGCTCCACCGCGTAGCCCGGGCGAATCATCCGACGCTTTGAGGAACCAGCGGACCACCCGCTGGTCGAGGAATCGCACCAGACGCGCCGGGGCGTCCAGGATCTCGATCGAGCTCTGCGCGGGTGGCGTATCGACGACGACCAGGTCGTAGCGGGGGTCGTGAACGGTCTCGTGGACACGCTCCATCGCAGCGTAGGCGTGCGACCGCGCAAGCGTGTTGGAGAACGCCTGGTAGATGCGATTGTCGAGGACACGCTGCGCCCTCGTAGGGTCGTCCGCGGCGCGTCGGATGATGTCGTCGGCACTTGCCTTCGTCTCCAACATCGCAGCATGCAGCTCACCCCCGAGCGCGGTT
>CALJYC010000312.1 GCA_937984275.1 uncultured bacterium
CCCAGCAACAACTGCTGACCCGTCTGCCCACGTGCATAGAACGTGCGCGACACCTGGGCGCCGCCAAAGGAGCGGTTGCCGAGAAGACCGCCGTACTCGCGCGCAAAAGGCACGCCCTGCGCGACGGCCTGATCGATGATCTGCACGCTGAGCTCGGCAAGCCGATAGACGTTCGACTCACGGGAGCGGAAATCGCCGCCCTTCACAGTGTCGTAGAACAAGCGATAGACGCTGTCGCCGTCGTTTTGGTAGTTCTTCGCGGCGTTGATTCCGCCCTGCGCGGCGATACTGTGGGCGCGTCGCGGGCTGTCTTGATAACAGAAGCACTTGACGTTGTAGCCCATCTCGCCGAGCGAGGCGGCTGCCGCGCCACCGGCAAGTCCGCTGCCTACGACGATGACGTTGTATTTCCGGCGATTGGCGGGCGCGACGAGCTTGCTCGCCTCTTTGTGCTTCTCCCAGCGATTCTCGATGGGACCGGTCGGTTCGTTCGATCGAAGTTCCATGACGACCTTTACAGTGTGACGAGCCCTGCGAGCACGGAGATCGGGAACGACAGGTTTCCAATCGTGATTGCAGCGGAAATCGCGATGGCCGCATCGCGGCGGTAGGAGTTGTAGCGAGGATGGTTGGCGCCCAGCGTCTGGAACGCGCTGTAGATCCCGTGGAAGATGTGGAAGCCGAGGGCGACGTTGCCCGCGATGTACACCCCAGCGATCAACGGGTTTTGAAAGCCTTCCACCACGTTCCGGTAAACTTCGCCTGGGTGAGCAGGAAGGATGGTGAAGTGCAACAAGTGGTAGACCACAAACAGAAGAAGAATCGGGCCTGACCAATACATCGTTCGCGCCGCGTAATCGGTCGCGAGGTCCTTGCGCTTCTGGTAGCGCGAACCCCGAGCTTTGACGTTTCGAACCCACAGCGAGACTGCCGACGAAATGTGCGCACCGAACGCAAGGAGCAAAACCAAACGTGTTCCCCATACGAGAGGCGGAACGCTCTGGAGCGTCGCGGCATAGCCGTCCATGGCTTCCGGCCCGAGGTAGAGGTTCAAGTTGCCCAGGAAGTGGCCGATGGTGAAGCCAACGATGACGACCCCCGACAGGGCCATGATCACCTTTTTCCCGATGGTCGTTTGATGGAGCGTGAGGGCTCGTTGCATGGGTTCTCCTCAGTGCCCGGCACGCCGGGCGGCGGATTCATACAGCTAGCAGCGGGTGCTTGCCACATGGCGGGCGGAAAAAGCAGACGTTTCAGAGATCGGGGGGGTCGTAGTACTCCACGAAATCGCCGCGGAAGGTTTCGAGCACAGTGACGCCGCCTTCCTCGCTCACCAGATAATTCGGCCCGATCGGAACCTTGCCGAAGCCGCCCGGCGTATCGACGATGAGCTTTGGGAGCGCGATCCCGCTGACGCGCCCTTGCAGGGCTGCCATCAGCTCGATCCCACGCCGCAAAGGCGTCCGTAGATGCCCAGTTCCGCCGACCGGGTCCATTTGCAAGAGATAGTAGGGTCGAACTCGCGACCGGACCAGGCCGCGAAACAGGGCCTCGAGCGTCCCCGCATCATCGTTGACGCCTCGGAGTAGGACGGCTTGGTTCATCACGGGCAGGCCGGCATCGGCAAGGCGCGCACAAGCTTCACGAGCCTCGTCGGAGAGCTCCTTCGGGTGGTTGAAATGGGTCATCACCCAGGTCGCTTCGTGACTTTCCCGGATGGCTTGGCACAGCTCCTCGGTCATCCGTTGGGGGAGGGTAACCGGTGCTCGCGTGGCCAGGCGCACGTACTCCACGTGTGCGATCTCACGAATCCGCCGGAGCAATCGGGCAAGCCTCTCGGTCGACATCACGCACGGATCGCCGCCGGAGACGATGACCTCGCGGATTTCCGGATGCGCCTCGATCCACGTGAAGGCGGGTTCCAGCGCGGCCATCGAGCGCGCTCCCCCGCCGTCGCCCACTAGCCGGGATCGCGTGCAGAACCGGCAATAGACGCCGCAACGATCGGTGGCGATCAGAAGGACGCGATCCGGGTAGCGTTTGATCAGGTGAGGCGCGACCTGGTGGGCTTGCTCACCCAAGGGGTCGCGGAGGTCCCCTTTGACGGCGATCGCCTCTTCGGCACGGGGGATGCACTGGCGGCGAATCGGGCAGTCCGGGTCGAGCCGGTCGCAGAGCGAGAGATAGTACGGGGTCACCGAGATGGGTAGCCCGGCGGCCATCGCGCGGGTGGCACCAATTCGCTCGGCATCCGTCAGGGTGAGAGCGTTGTCGAGAGCCTGTAAAGTCGTGGCCGCGTGCTGGGCTTGCCAGCGCCAATCGCTCCAGCTGGACTCGTCGAAACCCGAGGCTTCGCGAAAATTTAGCGGCAGCGCGCGCACGACGTGCAGCTTACTTCGCGTCTAGTGGCCGGCAACTCTCCTGGCTCCTGGACACACCCGAGAAACATTGTCATATGGCACTGTCTGAGCTTGCCCAATGGGCCTTTTGCTCCCAATGGCCAAGACGAAACGGAGAGATTATGGCGACCCGAGACCCCCGCCCCTTCGACGTCGAGTACATCGAGAACCCGAGTCAGCCCGAGCTGCGCGAGCTTGCGATTGCACACACCCCGTGTGTTCAACAAACCGCGGTCGGCAGCATCAACAAGGTGTCGCGCAACAAAGCGCGCATGGCCAAGTACACCTACATCATCGATACCGAAGATCGGTGGAGCCATCAGATCATAGATCCGGACAAGGCCCGTGGCTTGATCGAGCGCCAGGCGAAGTACATCGCCGACAAAGGCAAGCTCATCGCCATCGACGGCTACGTGGGTCTGGGTGATGGCGCGTTTAGTACGACGTGGCTCTACACGCCCGAGGGCGCGAACATTGCGGGCATGCAGCAGATTCTTGCGTTCCCCCGTTCCGACGTCGAGACCGCGGAGCAGTTGGACGCGCCGTTCGAGCCGACATTCCGTCTCTACTACACACCTGACCTGAAGCTCGACGACATGCCGGGGGGCCAAGCGATCATCGTCGATATGGAGAACTGGACGACGCACGTGATGGGAGCCGATTACTTCGGCGAGTCGAAGAAGGGCATCCTCCGCATGCTCAACCACTACGTGTACCAACAGGGCGGTCTGGTTCTGCACGCAGGCGCCAAGTCGGTGACCGACTCGGACGGCAAGAAGCTCACCATGACGATCATGGGGTTGTCCGGCACCGGCAAGACCACGACCACGTTCTCGAAGCAGGGCGACATCACCGAGCCGATTCAGGACGACATGGTGGCGCTGTGGCCCCATGGCGCGCTTTCGATCACCGAGAATGGCTGCTTTGCCAAGACCGACGGCCTGTCGCTCGAGACCGAGCCGGTGCTGTTCACCGCAACCACCGGCAGCGAGGCCTGGATCGAGAACGTCTTCCTCGAGGCCGATGGGTCGTTCCACTTCACCAAGGGTGTGCTTTCCGTCGAAGACGTCACGCGCCTTCGCGACATTCTGATCGCCACTGGCGCCAACGCTGAGAACGTAGACAAGTACATTGCAGGCGGAGTGAAGATCGATGACGTGGTCGACAGCCACGGGATTCCCGCCGACGGCTGGGACTTCGTCGTATGGACCCAAAACGGCCGCTCGATCGTGCCGATGAGCTCAATTCCCGAAGCTGCAGACCTGCACCACATTCCGCAGGTGAAGTCGATGGGCATCCTCAACCGCGACGAGGGCTACGATGCTGCGATGCCCGGAATCGTTCGCTTCACCTCGCCCGAGCAGGCCGCCGGCTATTTCATGCTCGGCGAGACCTCGAAGACGAGTGCCGCCGGTAAAGACCGCGGTAAGACGCGTTCGCCATTCACACAGCCGTTCTTCCCCGCGAAGCACGGGCTTCAGGCGAAGCGCTTCGCCGAGCTCGCTGCGACCATGCCGGGCGTCACGATGTGGCTCATGAACACCGGTTATATCGGCGGCGAGGCCAACGACGCCAAAGAGAACAAGGCGCTCAACATCAAGATCCGACATTCGAGCGCGATGCTCGAGGCGCTGTTGAGCGAGAAGATCAAGTGGAAGAAGGACCCGGACTTCGGCTACGAGATCGTCGACGTCGAAGCTCCCGAGAACGCGGACCTCGTCGGAGCCGTGCCCGCCGAGATTCTCGATCCGCGCCGCTTCTTCGACGGCCGTGGGCGGCACGAGGACTACAAGCAGTGGGTCAGCCACATGAAGGAAGCCCGCACGGAGTTCCTCAAGAAATTCGACGTTGCGGACGCCATCGTCACCGCAACCGCGGGCTGAGTCGCTATCGGGCCTCCAGGTTTTGGGGGCGGTCACCTGACTTGTGGTAACAGCCATGAGCGTGAAGCGATTCGCGCCCGCGCTCGTCGTGCTGTGTCTGTTTACCGTCTTCGACCCCGTTCGGACGGCGTCCGCCGACAGCTACGATCTCGTCATCTTCGACGGGGTCTTTGGTGGCACGATTTCCAAGTTCAACGGCCAACGCAAATGGCAGCCGACCCTGTGGATAGATGGCTCCTACGGCGTGGCCGGGCCTCTGCACGTGGGCGGCTACTTCCAATGGCTTGGCAAGAGCTGGCCGCTCGACGACCCCGGCTTTGGCGGCGGGGCCATGCTCGCGCTTCGCGGCAACATCAAGAAGCTTCGCCTCTCGGGCGCGTTCGCTGGGGGCTACCTCGGCGTCCCACTGGTGACCCAAGTGGAGGGCACAGGCACGATTAGCGCGTTCGGCGGGCTCGGGTATGGTTTCCTCTCGTGGTTGGGTTTCGAAGTGCGGGGCCGATGGATGCGGTACTTCAAAATGCCGCAGGGCGCGCCGAATCACGCCTGGAGCATCGAGGCCGGCTTCAGCTTCTTCATCAACTGAGGCCATGGCGCCGGTAGACGTCTTGATCGTCGGCGCCGGGCACAACGGCCTCGTCGCGGCGTTGATGCTGGCGCGGGCGGGGCTCCGGGTTCGGGTCTTGGAGTCCGCGCCAGTCGTCGGCGGTGCGTGCCGTACCGAGCATCCGTTCCCACGGGCGCCCGGCGTTGGGCAATCGACGGGTGCATACCTTCTCGGCCTGATGCCCCCCGAGCTCATGCACGAGCTTGGTGTGTCGTTTCCCTTGCTGCGGCGCGACCCCCACTACTTCTTGCCGACCACGGACCGCCGTCACCTGCTCATGGGCGCCGATCGGAAAGCGACCGAGGCGCAACTGGAGCGGTTCTTCTCGCGGCGTGATGTCGAGGCCGACCGCGCTCTTCAGAACGAGCTCTCGATGTTGCGTGAGGATGTGGCACCGACCTGGTTGCAGGCCCCCTTATCGATCGAGGAGACCGCAGAGCGTCACGTGCGCGCCGCGCTTCGCGAAGCGTTCGTCGATCTGTGCCGCGGCTCGGTAGGCGCGTACCTTCGACGATTCGGCTTTCAAAGCGAGTTGCTCGAGTCGATGTATGCGGTGACCGATGGGTTTACCGGCCTGTTCGGAGACTGGGACACACCGGGAAGCGGGATGAACTTCCTTGCCCACAATATGTGCCGACTGCCCGGGAGTGACGGCACCTGGATGGTCGTTCGAGGAGGCATGGGCACAGTCTCCCAGGTCCTCGCGGAGGCCGCGCAGCGGGCCGGCGTGGAGATCATGCTCGGCACGATGGTTGCCAGCATCGAAACGCGAGGAAGCATCGCGACAGGTGTCTCGACGGAGCAGGGGGAGCTTCACCGTGCGCGCGTGGTGCTCGTCAACGCGGACCCGTTTCGAATGCTTTCGTTGCTCGGTGAAGGCTGTCCCGAGGACTTGCGTGTGCGTATCGAAACATACCGACGGCCGGGGACGAGCATCAAGGTCAACTTGTGTCTCCGCGAGCTGCCCACGTTCTCGTGCCTACCCGAACGGCGCGGCCAGCATCGGGCGACCATTCACCTGCTACCCGAGCAAGACACGCGCACGAAGCTCCGAGACGCCTTTGCCGAATGCAGGGAAGGGCGCCTGCCGTCGAACCCCTCGGTCGAGTGGTACATCCACACGACTCTCGATCCATCGCTCCAAGACGAGCACGGCAGGCACAGCTCAGCGCTCTTCTGCCAGTGGGTGCCGCACACCCTTGCCGAAAGCACCTGGGAGCGGGAGGAAAACCGCTTCGTCGGCCGGCTTCTGGAGATCTGCGATCGATTCGCCCCGGGAACTTCTGCGTTGGTCGATGACGTCTTCACGTTGACTCCACCGAAAATCGAATCCCACTTCGGGATCACCGAGGGGCACATCCATCACGTCGACAACAGCTTCGGCTTTGCCGATCGATTGCCATATCGACTTCCAGTCGCAGGCTTATACGCCTGCGGAGCCGGTTGCCACCCTGCGGGCTCGGTCGTGGGCGCTGCGGGTCACAATGCGGCGACCCTGGTGCTCACTGACCTCGCTATCGCTTCTTGAGGTTGTCGACTGCGCGTTGAGCGCGCTGAGCTGCTTCGGGATCGCTCTTTTGTGTGGCTTTGATGTATCGCTCGAAGGTGGCGATCGCCATCTTGGTGTTGCCAACCTTCTCGTAGCAGGACGCCAGATCAAACAAGAGGTCGGGCGGCCCACCGTCGCCGAGCTCGATTGCTTTGATGTAGATCGGGATCGCTTCCTTGTACCGCTTTGCCCCACGCAGCGAGATCGCCAAGTTGCGCGCGACATCCGGGTCGTACGGATCCGCCGCCATCGCCTGCTCGTGCGCCTTGATTGCTTCGTCGTAGCGTCGCGCCTTGCGGAGCGCCACGCCGAGGTTGTTTAGCAGCCGCGGGTCGTTCGGGATGACCTTCAGTGCTTTTTCGTAGGTCGCGATCGCGGCGTCGTTGTCCTTCGACTGCCGGTAGGCAACACCGAGGTTGAGCCAATGGTTCGTATGCTCGGGTTCGAGGGCCGTCGCCTTCTCCAAGGACTTCACGGCCTCTTTGGGGCGATCCAGCCGGAGCAGCGTGGCGCCTGCTAAGCCATAGGCCCCACCATCTTTCGGCTCGATCTGAATCGCGCGTCTGAACGACACTAGCGCGTCCTGGTAGCGGCCCAGCCTTCGTAGAATCGAGCCGCGCGTGAGATGTCCCTGCGCGTAGTTCGGCCTTGCAGCGACCGCAAGATCGATCTCTGCGAGCGCCTCTTCGTACCGGCCTTCGGCGCGCAGGGTCTTGGCGAGTTGGTAGTGCGCATCCGCCGCATCTGCCGACACGACCGGCGCCGTGAGCCACAGCGCACACCCCAGAGCCACCCCAA
Organism: uncultured bacterium; assembly: GCA_937984275.1. Taxonomy (GTDB): domain Bacteria; phylum Myxococcota_A; class Polyangia; order Polyangiales; family Houyiibacteriaceae; genus SG8-38. The sequence continues at coordinate 7,237 of CALJYC010000312.1, forward strand.
TCCAACGCACGGGTTCAGATTAGCACGAGATGCTGGCTAGACGCCGAAGTGCTCGCAGTAGTCTGCGAAAGGCTCGCGAACCCGGCCGTCGGTGAGGCCGAAGTCTTTGATGTCGTAGTCGTGCTCGCCGAGCTTGTTCACCCAAGTGAACGGGAAGCCGGGCTGCGGCGATTCTGGGGTATCGGTCATCGTTCCGGGCATCTACATGCCCGTATATAGCAATCCGATGGCCGTCTGGAACACTGGTGGCATCAAGCGATCAAAGAGGACCCAGGCGATGATGAGGCCCATCAGTGCACCGCCGCCGGAAAACAGTCCGAACCACTTGTCGCGCATTCGGTCATTCAGCACTAGCGGAACGATGGCGTAGCCGTCGAGTGGGGGCAGCGGGATCAGGTTGAAGCAGCCAAGGATGAGATTGATCGAGAAGAGCACACTCGAGAAGAGTGCCAGGCCTCGAGCAACGCCCGACGGCGCGGCCGCCAGTGTTTCGAGAGTGATTCCATCGGTGGGCAGGGTGAAGTAACCGGTGGCAATCCCAACGCGAATAGCGACCCCGGCGAGCAGCACCAGCGCGAAGTTCGCGGCGGGGCCGGCCGCCGCCATGCCTGCCGCGCGTCTTGGGTGGCGGGTGGCCCACGTCGGGTCGTACGGCGCGCTCGCCCAGCCGATCATCCAGCCGCCACCTTGCAGGAAGAAGGACAAGATCGGGACGACTAGCGTGCCAAACGGCTCCCTCCTCATGTGTGGCAGTGGGTCTAGCGTTACCTGTGCGGCGGCGGTCGAGTCGCCCCCGAGCTTACCGGCGAGGGCGTGCGCCGCCTCGTGACAGGTGAGTGACAGCAGGAACGCGGCAAGCCAGAGGGGGAGCGTGGCAAGAAGATGAACATCCATCGGCCCGGCGCAGCCTACTATGAAAACACGGGCCTGCTACATTCGCCCCATGGAGCCCACCATCGCGTTGTTCGACATCGACGGGACGCTCCTTCGTGCGGGGGGGGCTGGACGGCGGGCGGTCGAGCTCGCGTTGTGTGAAGTGTTGGAGGACGACAACGGTAGCGTCAGCCTCGAATCGGTCGAGTTTGCGGGGCGTACCGATCCTTGGATTGTTCGCACGGCGCTCATGCAATACGGCGTGACTGCGAACGACGCGTTGATTCACGAGGTGCTCCGGCGCTACGTCGCCCACTTGCCGCGCGAGCTCGAGCTCGCCAGCGCGTTCGAGGTCCTGCCCGGTGTCCTGTCGCTGCTCGCGGAGTTGACGGTACGTGACGACGTAGTCCTGGGCCTCGGAACCGGAAACACCCAGCCGGCAGCGTATGCAAAGCTGGCGCACGGAGGACTCGACTCGTTCTTTTCGTTCGGGGGCTTCGGCTCCGATCACACCGATCGCGCGGAGCTGCTCCGAACCGGACTGAGTAGGGGCTTGGAACGAGCGGGCGCTCGGGCGGGAGGAGCCCGCGTCGTCGTGATCGGGGACACGCCGCACGACGTGGCCGCGGCGCAGGCGATTGGCGCCCATTGCGTGGCGGTGAGCACTGGGGGCTACGACGGCTCCGCATTGGAAGCTGCCGGCGCGACTGTCGTAGTACCGGACCTGAGCTCTGCGGCCGTCCGCTTGGCTTTCGGACGAGGGGTCGCCGGCTAGTCGAGGAGCTCGAGTACGCTTTCGGGAGGCCGCCCGAGAACCGCGCGCTTTCGGTGGAAAACGACTGGGCGCTCGATGAGGACGGGGTTCTCGACCATCGCGGCCACGAGCTCCGCGCGGGTCAGCCCGTCATCGCTGAGCGCAAGCTCCTCGTAGGGGGCTTCCTTTTTCCGCATGAGGTCTCGAGGCTCCATCCGGAGCGCCTTTAGGGCGTCGGTCAGCTCCCCCTCGGAAGGTGGCGTCTTCAGATACTCGATGATCGTCGGCTCGATGCCGCGCTCGCGAATGAGTTGCAGCGTCTGACGTGACTTGCTGCAACGAGGATTGTGCCAAATCGTAGTGCTCGACATGTCGTTGGGCCAAGGCATGTAACGATTCCGACGCCCGTGCAATACTCCCGCTGTGAACACACCGTCGAAACCTTGGTATGGGCGCTGGTGGGCGGTCGTGCTCCTGATTTCTTTGGTCATCGGGGCTACCGGAATGCTTACCGTCAAGGCGCTGGGGCTACGCTCGGTCGCCGTCGACGCGGAACCGCTCGAGCAGCTAGACACGGGCTTCGACTACACCTGGTGGAACGCAGCGCTCGGCCGATGGGTGCGCCCGGGTGGCGTCGACTACGACGCCGTCCTCGCCGAAGAGGGCGACTTGAGGCGGTTCATTGCAACGCTCGGAGAGATCGGGCCACGCCTGACCCCGGAACGCTTCACGACCGAGCCCGAACGCCTCGCGTACTACATCAACGCCTACAACGCACTGGTCTTGTTCGCAGTCGCCGACAACTGGCCCATCGACACCGTGCACGATGTTCGTGGCTGGTTGGATCCCAGGGCAGGCTTCGGTTTCTTTTACGGTCTACGTTTTCCGCTCGATGGAGGCACCGTCAATCTCTACGACCTCGAGAATGAGGTGATTCGCGGCTTCGTCGATGCGCGCATTCATGCGGCGATCAACTGCGCCTCGAAGTCGTGTCCCGCTCTCATGCCGTACGCGTTCGAGCCGGCGCGGCTCGATGACCAACTCGATGCTGTGACGCGGACTTTCTGCTCCGACTCGCCCCACGTCCGGGTCGACGATGAGGCCGAGGAGATTCAGCTGTCCGCGATCTTCGAGTGGTATCAACCCGACTTCGAGGAGCACGCCCGGCGCTTGGGCCGACCCGCAACGATCGTCGACTTCATCTTGGCCTTTGCCACGCCCGAGGTGGCAGCCGCGGTCGAGCGGGCCGAAAGCGCCGACTTTGACGTGGTTTTCCAGCCCTACGACTGGGCTCTAAATCGTCTTTGAAGGTGCTCGATTACACAAAAATACTGCACTGCTCGACGAACAATGCCATAGCATAAGCGAGCTTTTGGGATGATTCGGGGGGATCGGCGCGCAATGAAACGGTTCGCTTTGTTCACGCTTGGGGTGTGGTCGGCCCTGGTGCTCGCTGGGTGCGCGGCAAGCTTGTCGAATCCAGAGGACTTCATGGACGGCGGCTCGGCCGGGAGCGCGGAGATGATTCTGGCCGACAGTTGCGGGGGGATACCGGGCTGCCACGACAGCACGCCCCAAGCGGCAGCAGGGCTCGATCTCGTCTCGCCCGACGTGGAAAGCCGCGTGGTCAACGTCAGCGCGACCGGCGAGGGGTGCGAGAACGACATCCTGGTCGTCGCCGGAAACCCGGAAGGAAGCTACTTGCTCGACAAGGTCTTGCCCGCGATTGGCATTTGCGGTGTTTCCATGCCAACCGGGGGCGTTCCGCCTCTGTCGGCGGACGAGGTGGAGACTCTTCGACAGTGGATCATCGATCTAGGCGGGGGGGCCGATGGCGGAACCCCTGACGGGGGATAGTCGATGCCAACGTTGCGCTTTGGCGCGCTAACAGTGTTGCTGGTCTTGTTTTCGCTGGTGGGTGTGGCGTCTGCCGATGAGGGCGCCGCGGCACTGCTGCCGTTCCAAGGTCCGCAGGCAGCCAGGGTTCGGCAGAACGTGCAAAAGGGACTGCGCGCCGCCGACGTCCAGCTGGTTCCGCTCAAGCAGGTCACGGCCGTGGTCAAGAAGACCAAGGGCTACGCGAAGCAAGCGGCCAGGCTCAAAGCCACTGTTCTCGTGCGCGCGCGCATTCGGCGTGTCGAAGGTCGTTGGATCGCCGATGCCGAGCTGCGCAACGCCAAAGGGCAGCGCGTCAAGAAGCTTCGGATCACTTCCTCGAGTATTGCGCGCCTTTCCAATCGCATTGTCGGTCAGCTGATCAACACCGGGAAAATGCCGGTCGCCGGCGCGATAGCGGCACCAAAGGCGGAACCGGCGCCGCTGCCAGCACCTACGCAACCACGACTCGTCATTAGGCCGTTCACGGGTTCGCAGGCCGCAAAAATTCGGGGCGCCGCGGTCCGAGGGCTGCGTGCCGAACCCGTCGAGCTGTTTCCCAATAAGCAGTTCGTCGGCAAGGCCCAAACCCTAGGCGTAGACCTCGAAGCGGACGGCGGCCACATTGCGCCGGCCTCCGCCCTTGCGGTAAGCGGACTAGTGGAGGGCGACGTCTTGCACGAAGACGGCGTGTGGTCTGCATACGTTCGTCTGTTCGATGGGGACAGCGCTACGGTGATCAGTCAACACTTCTATGACGCGAGCACGTCGGCCGCCCTGGCGAAGTCCGTGCAGAAGAACGTTGGCTCCGATTTCCGCAAGGACATCAAGAAGCTTGGGGTAGCGGCCCCCGCCGCGGTGGCGGTGGTGCCGGTTACGGCCGTGGCGGCCGCTCCGGTCGAGCAGGCTTCGAAGCAGGAGAAGGCAGAGGTCAAGTACAAGGCGAAGCGCCCCAAAGAAGAGCGCCCGACCGCGGTCGACATCGAGATCGACTTTCGATTGGTGAACCGCAACTTCGGCTACGAGGATGACCTCCGTGGTGACCTGCGCGACTACACGCTGGGCATCGCTCCAGGCGTGGGTACGAAGTTCCAGTACTACCCCGGTGCTCACTTCACGGCGGGCGTTGGAGCCCAGTTTGGCATCGACTTCGAATGGGAGCGGCTGTTCAATTTCGACTCCACTCGCATCGA
>CALJYC010000313.1 GCA_937984275.1 uncultured bacterium
GAGAGCCGCTTGCGCTTCACGCGCCCGTCGATGATCCCGCGGACGTATCGAAGGCCCGCCATCACGCCGTCGGCGTCCCGGTCTTTGAGGCGCACCGGGATCTTGGCGACCGCCGTCGTGACGTACGCAATGCCTGCGCCCATGAGGCCGGCGCCGAGCATGCCGACCTTCTTGACTTCGCGCGGCTTCACGCTCGGGTCATCGACCCCGGAGTCTTTCTTCAATGCCGTCGTCGCGAAGAAGATGCTCATCAGGTTCGCGGCTTCGGGTGTGGTGAGCAGCCGGCCGAATGCTCGGGCCTCTGCCGCGAGGCCGGCTTCGAAGCCATCCTCGAGTCCGGCTTTCACGACGTCGATGATCAGATCTTGGGCGGGGTAGTTGCCGCGGGTCTGTTTGTGCAGTTGCTTGCGCGCCTGGTCGAAGAGGATCTTCCGGCCGACAGGGTTCTTCGCGAGCGCGAATTCCGTGACGGCATCTTTGTCTTTGAGCTGTTCGATGAAGCTGTCGCGCTTGGGCGCATAGCCGACGCGGGAAAGTGCGAGATCTGCCGCGGTCTCGAGGAGGATCGACGGGGGGACGACGTCGTCGACCAGGCCGAGCTTCCGGGCCTTTTTGGCATCGACCTGCTTGCCGGTGAGCATCATGTCGAGCGCGGGTTGCACGCCGATGAGGCGAGGAAGCCGCTGCGTGCCGCCGGCGCCGGGGATCAAACCGAGCTGCGATTCGGGGAGACCGAGCTTGGTCTTCTTGCTGTCGCTCGCTACGCGTGCGTGACAGGCGAGGGCGGTCTCGAGACCACCACCTAGGGCGACCCCATGAATCGCTGCAACCACGGGCTTGGAAAAGTTCTCGACGCGGTTCATCACTTTGTGGCCCGCGAGTGAGGTCTGCTCGCCTTCTTCAGCGGAGCTCACCGCCTCGAGCATCGTGATGTCGGCGCCCGCGATGAAGCTGTCCTTCTTGCCCGACGTGAAGACGACCGCCTTGACCTCGGGGTCGTTCTCGACCTCGGTGAACACCGCGGTGAAGGTGTCGACGAAATCGGCCTTCAGCGTGTTCATCGGCTCGCCGGGGATGTCCATGCGAACGATGGCTACGCCGTCGTCGCGCTTCTCGATGCTGAGTCCTTCGATCGCCATCACTCTGCCTCCAAGACCATGGCTGCGCCCAAACCACCTGCCGCGCAGGCCGTGCAAAGGGCTAAGTTACCGCCCCGCCGCTTCAGCTCGCGGAGGGTCTGTGTGATTTGACGAGCTCCCGTGGCCGCAAACGGATGCCCGATCGAAATCGAGCCGCCGGTCACGTTGAACTTGTCCCAATCGATGTCGCCGATCTTCTCGGAGCGGCCGAGGTGCTTCTGCGACCATTCCGCCGACTCGAATGCTTGGGTATTCGACAGGATTTGCGCCGCAAAGGCTTCGTGCATGTCGACGAGGTCGAGGTCCGAGACCTTCACCCCGGCCCGGTCGAGCGCCAGCGGCGACGCGTACGACGGGCCCATTAGCAACTGGCCGGCCGGGTCGAGCGCGGCAAACGCGTAGCTCCGGATGAAGCCGAGCACGTCGAAGCCGAGCGCCTTGGCCTTGTCCTCGCGCATGAGGAGCAGCGCGCTCGCACCATCGGTGAGGGGTGAGCTATTCGCCGCCGTCACCGTGCCGTGCTTGCGGTCGAACGCCGGCTTGAGCTTCGCGTACTTCTCGATCGCAGTGTCCTTGCGGATGAGGTTGTCTTCGCGGATCGCCTCGTTGAAGCGATTGGGCACGAAGACCTCCATCACCTCGTCGTCGAGCTTGCCTTCCGCCCATGCCTTGGCGGCGAGCGAATGACTGCGGTGCGCGAACTCGTCCTGGGCTTCGCGGCTGATGTGGTTTTCCTTTGCCATCTTCTCGGCGCTGTCGCCCATGGAAAGGCCGGTCGAGAACTCCTTGATGGCGGGGGGCACGGGCGCGAGATCCCGTGGGCGGATACCGGCGAAGGCCTGCATGCGCTCACCGATGCTCCGCGCCTTCGTCGCCGCCATGAGAGCCTCGGCAAGACGCTTCGACACGGTGATCGGCACGTTGCTCGCGCTGTCCGCACCGCCGGCGACCCCGGTGTCGATGGCGCCGGCCATGATCGCCTCGGCGACGTTCACCGCGGACTGATAGCTCGTCGCGCACGCGCGCGAGACGCTGTAGGCCTCGATGCTTTTCGGCATCCCGGTGGCCAACACGATTTCACGGGCGATATTCGGCGCTTCGACCGAGGGGACGACCTGCCCGTACACCACCTGTTGGATTTCTTTCGGGTCGAGGTCGACCCGCTGCAGCAACTCGGAGACCACGATATTGGCGAGGTCGAGGGCACTGACCTCGCGATATGCCGACCATTGCTTTGCGAAGGGCGTGCGCAATCCGGCTACGATCGCCACGCGCTTTCCGTTAGATTCCATGCGCTGAGCTCCTGAAAATGAACAGTGATTCAGTGGAAGGCGGGAGACTGGAACCGGGCCCCGGTGATGTCAAGCGCGCACACCGTCGTTGACCCACAGGCGCTGGCCCTTAGACTCAGCCGGTGCGCCGCCTGCCCCTGATGCAAAGTCGGTCTGCGGTCTATGAGGACTGGCCCCCGAGACCCGACGATTTCGACGCGATCCCGCTTCTGCGCGACTCGCGCGACCGGCGCTATACGTACCTGCGCCTCAGCGTGACGGACCGCTGCGATCTTGCATGCGTGTACTGCATGCCGCCGAGCGGTGAGGACGAGCATGCGATCCGACGCGATATGCTGACCTTCGAAGAAGCGGCGCGCGTGGTCTCGGTGTTTGCATCCGCCGGCATTCGCCGGGTGCGGTTCACCGGTGGCGAGCCGCTGGTGCGCAGAGACATCGTTCGGCTGGTCGAGCTCGTGCATCGGCGCACCGAAGTCGAGCAACTCGTCATGACCACGAATGCGACACGGCTTTCTGAGCTTGCGCGGCCGCTACGCGACGCAGGGCTCCACGGTGTGAATGTGTCGATCGATACACTCGATGCCGACCGGTTCGCCCAAATCACACGGGGCGGCGATCTAGGCCGGGTCTTGGCCGGGATTCATGCCGCTCTCGATGTGGGGCTCGAAGTGAAGCTCAACACCGTTCCGCTTCGCGGGCGCAACGACGACGAGCTGGTTCGTATCGTCGATTTCGCGTGGTCACTCGGCGCGAGCCCTCGATTCATCGAGCTGATGCCGCTTGGCGAGGGCGCGAAGCTTCCGCAGACCATGCGAATGAATGCCGACGACGTTCTCGAGGCCCTGGGGGACCGCGTCTCCCGCGAGGCGCCCACCGGCGTCGAGGGGCAGGGACCGGCGCGGTACATGGCGGCAAGCAACGGCTCCGGTCACCGGGTGGGCTTCATTACCCCGATCAGCAACGAGTTCTGCGATACCTGCAATCGGGTTCGGGTCACGGCGAGGGGCGACATCCGCGCGTGCCTGGCTTCCCGCCGGGCGATCAGCCTTCGTAACATCATGCGCGCAGGTGGCACCGACCTCGACCTTGCCTGGGCGATGGTGTGGTCGCTGTCCGGAAAGGACCGCGGGCACCACTTCTTGGAACCGGCAGAGGACGAGCACGAACGCGTCGGGATGAGTCTCATCGGCGGATAGGCTACAGGGGCGTGGTGTTGATCAGATTCATGGTGGCCTGCCTGTTCATGGCGGCTTGTTCGAGCGACCCGGCAACCCTCCGCGTGTGGACCTCCGAAGACCACGCCCACGCCCCGGATACGCAAATCGACCCCAATCGGGTTCCGCAGCTAGAGCGCCCGGACTTGACCGTTGGCGAGCTTCTGTGGCAGCGGAATTGCGCGCGATGTCACGGGACTGACGGACAGGGTAGCCGCGAAGCGAAGCTGAACCTCGGCAGCCCGGAGTGGCAGGACGGGATCAGCGACGCGACGATCGCGAGAACGATCGCAGCCGGGAAGCCCCCAACCATGCCGGCATTCGCGGAGCTGTTGTCACCGGGCCAGATCGCAGAGCTGGTAGACCACGTCCGCACCCTAGGCGCCCCCACCGAGTAGAGCGCCAGTGCCAGTGTCAGCGCCAGTGTCAGTGTCAGTGTCAGTGTCAGTGTCAGTGTCAGTGTCAGCGACGGGGTCAGACGCTCTCGGCGAGGAACTGCGCGATCAAGTCCGCGACTGAATACACCCTTAGAAAATCCCCATCCGCAAGCGCCTGGACGTGAGGCCGGGTGTTGGTGCAGGCGATCCCCATTAGCGCCCCGCTGTCGCGAATCTTTCCGAGCGACTCCTCGGCGAAGACGCCGTGGGTGCAGACCGCGTAGACCTCGCTTGCCCCGGCGTCCCGGTACGAGCGCGCTGCGGAGATCAGGGATCCGCCAGTGCGGATCATGTCGTCGTAGATCACGACGGGGCGATCTTCGACGTCGGCGGCGAGAGCAGTGATCTCGGTTTGGGTGTCTGACAGCCGCCGTTTGAACACGAACGCGGCGTCGACCAGGAGATCGTTGGCAAGGCTCTCGACCCACTTGGCTCTGCCAGCATCGGTCGCGCCGAGGACGAAGTCCTCTCCGCCGAAGTCTCGAATCGCTTGCAGCACGACCGAGCGGGCTTGCAGGTGAACCGGGCGAATGTCGCCTGAGAAGTACTGAGGGATGCCTTCGGAGTGGAGGTCGATGAGCACGGCGCGGTTGCCCGAGCCGGCCGCTGGGATCGACGACAAAAGCCGGGCTCGGTTCTTCGCGGCTACGATCTCGCCGCGCTTCGAGGCCCGCTCCATCGTTTGATACCCAAACCATGGCAACACCAGGGTCAAGGTGTGCACTCCGAGATGAACCAGACCGCATGCAAGGTCGTAGATCTCGAGGGTGTCGACGTCGTCGACCGTGCCGCCAATCACGACGACGTCTCGCTGCGCGCACTCTGTTTCGATGCGGCGGTATCGTTCCTCGTCAGGGAAGACCTTGCGCTCCACGATGCCCAAATCGAAATCGCCCGCTCCGGCGATGTCTTCGCCGAGCTCTTGGTAGCGTTCTGTCGCGAACAGGAGCGTCGGTTGGTTCATGGTGCTGCGCTCATGACAACACAGGACGTCGTTGCAAGCTAGTGTTTGGCCAAAACGTCGAGCAGGACCTCGGGCAGGTCGGTCATGAGGGCGTCGACCCCCATCTCCAGGAGCTCAACCATCTCATTTGGGTCGTCGATGGTCCACACGTGGATCTGGATTCCGTGGCGGTGTGCGGCCTCGACGAATCGTGGCGTAATCACCCTCATTCCTCGAACCGACGGCGGGATCTGAAGCGCGTCGAAAGGAAACATCGCGTGCTTCCATGTGCCTGTCAGCACGCGCGCCCAGAATCCGAGCGCGCCCTTACGGCCGGGCGACGTGGCCACGCGCCCGCGGCTGTGGGTTCGAAACGCCTCCGTCACTTCGTCATGTTCGGAGGCCACCAGCACTCGGTCGTGAATGCCGTGGTGCTCGATGAGCTCCCAAATCCGCCGCGCGAACGCTGGATCTTCGGGCTTGATCTCCAGGTTGTAGTGGAGCTGCGGATCGAGCTCGAGCGCCTCGTAGAGGGTCGGAATGCGAGCTCCTGCGCCTCGAAACGAGTACCTCCCGTCTTCGATGAAGTGGTGACCTGCGTCGAGGCGTTGGAGCTCGGCAAGCGTGTGGTCGCGAAGATTGCCATGCCCGTTGGTCGTCCGGTCGAGCGTCGCGTCGTGGAAGCAAACGAAGTGGCCGTCGGAGGTCTCGTGAAGGTCGGTCTCGATATGCCGGTATCCAAGCTCAGCGGCGTTGCGAAACGCCAGCAGCGTGTTCTCGGGCCAACGCTTCGCGCCGCCACGATGTGCAAAGGCTATGGGTGTCGTCGGGCCGAAGTACGGGCGAGGCATCGAGGGGACAGCATAGCGCCCTTTGTCGAACTGGGCGCGCAACACTTGTCCGCCGCCGCTTTTCTGTCCATCGTGCGCCGTCGAAGGGAGCCTGGGCATGGCGAACGACTTGGCAGGGAACGTCGCGATCATCACCGGAGGTGCCGGGGGCATTGGCAAGGCCCTGGCACAGGAGATGGCGGAGCGCGGCTGTTATCTCGTGCTCGCCGACGTCAATGCAGAGCTACTCGAGCAGACCGCTGTCGAGCTACGCGCGACGGGGGCACAGCTCGACGCGAAGATGGTGGACGTTCGCGACGCCGCTCAGGTGCAAGCGCTCATCGAAGACGCCTTCGAAGAGCTGGGCCGCATCGACTACCTCTTCAACAATGCGGGCGTGAACTTGTGTGCCGAGCTCCGGGACACGACTCTGGAAGACTGGAATCTGCTCATCGACGTGAATCTACGCGGCGTGGTTCATGGGGTTCACGCCGCTTATCCCATCATGTGCGAACAAGGCTTCGGCCACATCGTGAATACGGCTTCGGCGGCGGGGCTCGTGCCGGCTGCAGCGGAAGGTGCGTACGCCGCGACGAAGCATGCAGTGGTTGGGTTGTCGTTGGCGCTTCAGATCGAAGCAGCGGCCTTTGGCGTGAAGGTGAGCGTCGTGTGCCCAGGGTTGGTCGACACCCCCATCCTCGACTCCACCAAGTACGTCAAGCTCGACCCGGAGGCGATCAGGAAGGTCGCACCCGAGCGGCCAATACCGCCTCGAAAGGCAGCGCGCCGGATTCTCCGAGGCGTGGAGCGCAATCAGTTCTACATTGTCATCACAGCGACCGCTCACGCGCTTTGGCGCCTCCATCGTTACGCGCCCGGAACCTCGCTGCGAATGGGGCAAGTCGCCGTGCGCTTGTTCCGCGACAGACGCATCGAGGACGGCTGAGCTCAGAGAAACTCCGGGCCAACGCCGATGACCCGCAGCGCGCCCTCGTGAATTCGGAACTCTGCGGGACCGACCCCAGGCGCCTCCCCGTCGATGTCCATCCAAGCCGTGTTGGCTAGCATCTCCACTTCGACGCGCTTTCCTCGGTAGGTGCTGACGATCGGCGATCGCACGTGTGTGCCTTTGTAGAGCCCCGCCATCACCGGGAGCCCGCGCAGCGTCGAGGTCGCGCGAAGGAGAACCACGTCGAACATGCCGTCGGCAACACGGGCTTCGGGCGCGAACATCATGCCGCCTCCCGCCCAGCGGCCGTTGCACACGCAGACGTTGCTGATGTCGTGTTCCCCTTCGTCTTTGCCGTCGATCCGCAACCGGATCTCGGCGGGCTTGTACTTCATTTGAGCCCGCAGCACGGCCTTGAAGTACTTGGCCTTGCCGCTGCTCTTCGATTTCGATTCCGCGACGAAGCGGTCGACGAGGCCGCCCATCCCCATCGAAGCGATGTTGAGAAAGAAACGTCCCTCGGAGTGCCCTTCGTCGTGCACGTACTGCACCCAGCCGACGTCGATAGGGACGGCTGGCTTGTCGCGGATGACGGCGCAGGCGCTCCGGAGCTCCTCGGCGCCTGGGATCATTCTTCGGAAGTCGCCACCCGTGCCAGCGTGAAGGACGCCAAGCGTGACCTCCTTGTTGACGCCGGATTGCATGATGCCATCGACGACCTCGCTGTGCGTGCCGTCGCCGCCGAACGAGACGATGGTGCGTGCCCCGTTCGCGATCGCCTGCTTTCCCATACGCAGGCCGTCTCCGCGCGACTCCGTGAGCTGGAGCTCGACTGGGCCGAGGGCCTCGCGAATCCGCGCGCTCAGCTCCGGCCAGTTTTCGCCGACGAAGCCGTGGCGAGCCATTGGATTCGCAATGACGAGCGCTTTGCTGGGATCAAACATGGCAGAACGCCTCGTACCGCATTTCGAGTCTTTCGGGTAGAGTCACGCGATGCTCACCAGGTGCCTTGGCGCGTTTTTCGTGGTGGTTCTCATGGGCTGCGGCAGCAACGCTCCGTCGAACGAGTGCGAGGGTTTGACGCTCGGCCAATGCGCGGAGCCCGACGCCGGTGTTCCCGACGCCGGTGTTCCCGATGGCGGAGTACCGCCAGGCGCTCCGCTGGTGGTCGACACGGATTGGCTCGAAGCACATCTGGGCGATCCCGACGTTCAGCTGATCGACACGCGTGGGTCGGGATATGAAACCTCCCGGATTCCGGGCGCGATCCATTTGCGTCCCGACGAGTTGGCGACCGCGGTCGACGGCGTGTCCTCGCAAGTTGCTCCTCCGATGCAGGCCCAACCCGTGCTGCGAGCGGCGGGGCTCCGGAACGACGTGATTGCGGTCGTGTATGGCGGGTCTCCAGAATACGACCCATCCCGAATCGTTTGGACGCTCCGTTACTACCGGCACGGGGACGTTCGCTATCTCGATGGCGGCTACCCGGCGTGGGTTGCCGCCGAGGGCGCGCTCGACACCGATCTCCCCAGCGTGGAGCCGACGCAATACACGATCGTGAGCGTCGATGAAGACCTGAGTGTCACGGGGGATTGGGTGCTTTCGCAGCTGGGCGAAGATCCGTACGACGCGCCGGCGATTCAACTCGTCGATGCCCGCTCGGAAGGGGAATACGATAGTGGCCGCATTCCAACCGCGCGCAGCGTGAACTGGACGAGGAACCTCAACAGCGGCCTGCTGCGCCCGGAAAGTGCCCTCGAAACTCTCTACGACGGGATGGATCCCGCGAAGACGACGGTTACGTACTGCGTCTCGGGGTGGCGAGGCTCGTTCGCGTGGCTGACGCTGACCGCGCTTGGATACGAAGACGTGAGACTGTACGACGGTTCGTGGAACGAATGGGAACCTGGGGGGTTCCCGGTGGAGCAGTAGCAGCGACAGTGCCACCCCGTAAAGCGACCTCGTCGCCACGGGGCTAGGTGACAGCGAAGCCCCGTGGACGACGCAGAGCGTCGACTTTACGGGGCGTCGGCGTCAGCGGGACAATCCTCCGGTTAACTGGTATCGGTTTGCCGTGTCAGACCTCTTCCCCCGCCTCACCGGCGCCGACTCACGTGCCGCGCTCTTCGTCGGGGACGAGTCGTGGACGTATGCGGAGCTCGCCGGCGCTGCGCTCGAGCATGTGGTGCTGCTCGAGCAGACCGGCGTCCATCGTGGCGATCGCGTGGCCGTGTGGGCGCAGCCGGACCTCTCTACTGCTGCGGCGATGATCGGAAATGCGGTGGCCGGGGTGGCGACGGTGCCGCTCGATCCGAAGCTCGGTTTGGGAGAGCTTAGCCACATCTTCCGCGATTCCGAGCCGAAGCTTGCGTTCTGCGCGGAGCGGCATGAAGTGCCGCACGAGATGGCCGGCGTGCCATCCGCTCGGGCTGCGTACTCGTCCGAATCTGCGTCATTGCCGCCGCTTCAGGTCGACGACACGCCGGCGCTCGTCCTCTACACATCAGGAACCACCGGCCCTCCGAAGGGCGTGGTCCTCACGCGACGCAACATCGCTGCGAATCTCGAAGCGCTTGCCGAGGCATGGGAATGGACCGACCGCGACACCGTGGTTCATGCGCTTCCGTTGATTCACGCGCATGGCTTGGTGTTGGGGCTCCTTGGCAGCTTGCGCGTCGGCGGGGCGCTTCACTACGTACCTCGCTTCACGCCCGAAAGCATCGGAGAGGCGCTCGTCGATCCGCGCCATGAGCAGACGGTCCTCTTTGCGGTGCCCACGATGTTTCATCGTATCGCCGAGGCCGCGGAGCAGGACAGCGGGCTCTGCGAAGCGCTCCGCCAGCCGCGGCTGCTCGTCTCGGGTTCGGCAGGGCTGTCGTCGCGAGAGCATGAGCGCATTCAGACCCTCGCGGGGCGTGGGGTCCACGAGCGCTACGGGCTGACCGAGACACTCATCAATTGCGGAGTTCCCGCGTCGCATGCCCCAATGCCGGGTTACGTCGGGCCGCCGCTCCCTGGCGTCGAGCTGAAGCTGGTCGATGACCAACGCCAGGAGATCGACGCGCACGACGATCAGACGATCGGCGAGGTCGTGATCCGAAGCGCCGCGGTCTTTGCCGGGTACCTCAACCGCGACGACGCGACCGCCGCGGTCTTAGACGATGATGGGTGGTTTCACACAGGCGACCTGGCGACGCGAACCAAGGAGGGCGCGATTCGTATCTTGGGCCGCCGAAGCACCGACTTGATCAAAACCGGTGGCTATCGGGTTGGCGCCGGAGAGATCGAAGCGTGTTTGCTCGAGCACCCGTCGGTTCGAGAGGTGGCGGTGGTCGGGATTCCCGACGATGATCTCGGCCAGCGAATTGCTGCATTTGTCGTGTTGCGACCGGGGCAGAGCGAGGACCCAGCCTCATTGACGAGCTTCGTCGCGGAGCATCTCAGTCCCCACAAACGCCCGCGCGATATTCGCTTCTCCACCGAGCTTCCACGCAACGCGATGGGGAAGGTCCAGAAGAAGCTTCTAGGCGGTTAGCGGAAGAGCGTCTCTCGTAATGCCGCAGGCCTCTGCGACGTCGTCGCGATAGGCACGCCACGCATCGACCGCCTCGCTCATCGCGTGAACGACGTCCAGGCGGTCGCTCGCGGGGAGGTGATTGAGCATCACCCGCCACGCGGCTTTGCGGTGCTCACCTTCGACCGAACGGTGCGCCTTGGTCAGTGCGAGGCACTCCAGCGGAAGCCCATAGTGCTTCGCCAGGGGGTGCTCTTCGAGCGGCGGTTGTGGGCGAGGAGGCGCGGACGTATCCAGCTCGTGCCGCTCGTACGCCGTGCCTTCGATGAAGAGCGTAGCGATCGCTGCTGCCACCGCCCAGCCCCGATTCGTGGTGACAGCATCCAAGAAGTCTCGATACGTGCGCGCCGCCGGCAGCAATTGCACGTCCGCGAATCGCTCCACGTCCATCCCGAGGCCGTGCGGATACATCATGAACAGCTCGGGGTGTGGCTTGCCGGCCGCCAGGCCGCCGGTTTCTTCCTCGTAGAGGTTCTCTGCTAGCTCACGCCGCACCTCGGCGATTGGACATTGCACATATGCGCGACCGACCATGATGGGAAAGTCCCTCACATAGACCGCCCACTCGTGCTCGAGGTGGATGTGCAACTTGTCTTTCGGCACCAGGCCGCCGGTGAAGGCCGGCCAAGCCCAGTGCGTCTTTCGCTCCATCTGCTGAAGCAGCGCCTCTTGGAACTCGGCTACATCCACTCTTTCAAGGTAGAGGTTGCCCGGACCGGTGTCGAAAACGCCCGCAAACGTGGGCGAATTCAGGCGTCGCCCTTGAGATAGGTGTAGCCGCGCAGGCTCTCTTCATAGTGGCGCATGAAGGTGCGCAGTTGGGCCAACGTCATCCGCCCCTGGTTGAGCGCGCGCTCTGCTTGCTTACGAACGCGTTCCACCATCTCTTCGGGGTCGTACTGCAAGTAGCGTAACACCTCGTCGATCGCGTCGCCCTTGATGACGTTCGAGACGCTGTAACCGTAGTCTTCGAGCCGGACGTGCACGGCGTTTGTATCGCCAAAGAGGTTGTGCAGGTCACCCAAGATTTCTTGATACGCACCGCCCAAGAACATGCCGAGGAGGTAAGGCTCCCCGTGTTTCACCGGATGCAGGTCGAGCGAGTGCTGCACCTCTTCGACGTCGATGAAGTGATCGACGATGCCGTCCGAGTCGCAGGTCACGTCCGCGAGTCGAGCGCGCACGGTGGGCTCTTCGTCGAGACGGTGAATCGGCATGAACGGGAACAGGTGATCCATTGCCCAAATGTCGGGCGCCGATTGGAACAGAGAGAAGTTGCAGTAGTAGATCGCGCCCAGGAGCTCCTCGACCGCGTTGAGCTCCTCCGGCACGTACTTCAGGCGCCGCATGGACCGGCGAATCCTTTCGCAGCAGCTCCAGAACAAATGCTCGGCGCGCGCCAGCTCGCGAATCCCGAGGTAGCCGAACTTGAATAGGCTGCGCGCTTCTTCGAGCGCCTGCTGCGCGTCGTGCCACGACTCCTGCACGTTCTTGGGTTGGATGCCTTTCCAGGTTTCGTAGAACTCGTCGAGGATGCGATGATCGTCTTTGGAAGGTTCTGGGGGGTCTTCGAAGTCGACATGGTCGACGCCCAGCGCATCGAAGACCAACACCGATTGATAGGCGGCGATCGAGCGCCCACTCTCGCTAACGATGGTCGGCGGTCGCACGCTGGCCTTCTCGCATGCCTCCTGGATACCTGCGACGACGTCGTACGCGTATTCCTTCAGGTCGTAGTTCATCGAACCGCGGAAGTCGGTCTTCGAACCGTCGTAGTCGACCGCCAAGCCACCACCGACGTCGAGAAAGCTCATCTCGCAACCCATCTTCATGAGCTCGACGTAGATCTGGCTTGCTTCCCGCATGGCGTTCTTGACAGGGATGATGCTCGAGACCTGACTTCCAAGATGGAAGTGAAGGAGCTTCAGACAATCGAGCATGTCGCGTTTCTGGAGCTCATCGACGACGTGAACGATCTCCGACATCGTCAGGCCAAACTTCGCGCGGTCGCCTGCGGAGTCCTTCCAGCGGCCCATTCCTTTGCTGCTCAACTTCGCGCGTACTCCGAGGCAAGGTCGAATGCCGAGCTTTTCGGATGCCCTGAACGCGAGCTCGAGCTCCTCGATACGCTCCAGCACGACGACCACGGTGTTGTCGAACCGCTGCGCCACGAGCGCCGTCTCGAGATAGGCGAGGTCTTTGTACCCATTGCAGATGATGAAGCCGTCTTCGTCTTCCATCGCAGCGAGCGTGATCAGCAGCTCCGGTTTCGAGCCCGCTTCCAAGCCGAACCGCCAAGGCCTTCCGGACTCGACGATCTCATCGACGAGGTGCCTCTGCTGATTAACCTTGACCGGAAAGACCCCGCGATACTTCCCATCGTATCCGTACTCGCGAATCGCGCTCTCGAAGCATTCGTTCAACAGGCGGATGCGATCCTGGAGGATGTTCGGGAATCGGATCAACAACGGTAGGTCGAGC
Source organism: uncultured bacterium (assembly GCA_937984275.1). Taxonomy (GTDB): domain Bacteria; phylum Myxococcota_A; class Polyangia; order Polyangiales; family Houyiibacteriaceae; genus SG8-38. The sequence goes on from CALJYC010000313.1 coordinate 12,860, forward strand.
CCGCGGCCGGCCAGCTGCTGCGTGAGATCGTGCAAATCGATCGCCCGGTCCACGGTCGGGTCCGGACGCACCTCGACGTGCCCACTGTCATTGATGCGAAAGTACGGCTCCCCCCAGCCTTTGATCTGGTAGAGCTTCGTGCTCTTCTTCACGCTCCACTCGCGGGGCTGGCCGTTCCCATCCATGAGGCCCCTGGGTTAGCACATCGGACGGAGTCGTGGTCGCCCCGGCGTCGTTGCTCCCTTCGCCGTGCCGTGGTAGCCGAACGCGCGAGGGGGAACTCCTATGAAGAGCCGCTTGGTGCTTGTTCTGGTCGTATGTCTGCAGGGATTCACATGTAACGACGGTGGCGAAGTGCCCGATGCACCGCTCGAGCAGGCCGCCGGGGAGGCTCCGCAACAAGCGCCAGCTCGCCGAAGAGCCCGCGTCACGCCCGCGCCCCCTGTCGCGCCAGCTCCGGGGGGCACCGCCACCTACGAGGATCTCCTGGCGCTGTTGCACCTCGCGGACGTTTACGATCCGGCGGGGCTGTTTATCGACTTCGGGACCGCCGCCCGTCTCAAGTACACCATCGGCAACTGGAACAGCGGTTGGCAGGGGGAGAGCCGCGAAGGTGGTGCGAGCGTGTCGACCTTTGGCAAGACGGCGCGGTTGTATCTTCCCGCTGCATCGAAGCAGCCGATGCAGATCCGTATGCGCGCCAAGCCCTACACGACGGGAGCGCTCATCGTCTACGTGAACGGCAAGACCGCCGGGGAGGCGCGTATCTCTCGAGGAGACGGCTTTCGCGAGATCGTGATCCCAATCTCCAAAGCTGACGTTCGGGCTGGCGAAAATGCAATCATGCTCCGCGCGACCAAGACCGCCCAGGTGCGCGGCAAAGCGCGGTCGCTGGCGATGGACTGGTTACTCTTCGAGCCATCTTCCGCCCCGGGCACGGCCACGCCTCGGCCTGTCGCGGTCGAGCAAGCTTCGGTGGGCGGAGTAGGTCGGCGCGCGATCGTCCTGGCGCCCTCGGCAGAGGTCGACTGGTTCGTCGAAGTGCCGGAAGATGGCACGCTGGTTTTCGGCTCCGGCCTCGGCTCTCAGGGTGAGGGCGCCTTGGCGCTGCAGATCAGCAGCGACGAGTCCGCCGGTTCGACCAAGCGCATGGACGCCCGGGCCGCATGGGACGATCAACAGGTGTCTTTGAAGGAGCTCGCCGGCGAGATCGTGCGCGTGCGCTTCCGAAATGACGGAGCGAGCGACCTCGCGCTGAGCGATGTGCGTGTCGTGCGTCGCGTGGGCGAGGTAGCCACGATCGACGAGCCAGCCCGCAACGTCGTCGTCCTGCTCATCGACACCCTGCGCGCAAGCAAGCTCCAGGCTTATTACCCGAAGACCCGTGTAAAAACCCCGACCATTGACGCGTTTGCTGCGCACGGCACGCTTTTCGAGCGATCGCAGTCGCCGGAGAACTGGACCAAACCCGCGGTCGCGAGCGTGCTCACGTCGCTGCACCCCGCGACTCACAAGACCAAGCAAGACGCCTCGAAGCTTCCGAAGTCCGCGTTGATGCTGAGCGAGGTCTATAAGGAAGCGGGCTTCAAGACGGCGAGTTTCATCGCCAATGGGTACGTGTCGAATGCGTTCGGTTTCGATCAAGGGTGGGACCACTACACCAACTACATTCGTGAAGCGCGCAACACCAACGCGTCCAATGTGTTTGGGGAGGCGGAGGGCTGGATCGAGAAGAACAAGGACGGTCGGTTCTTCGTCTACATCCAAACGATCGACCCGCACGTGCCGTACGATCCTCCCGCCAAGTTCCTCGAGATGTATGACCCGCAGCCGTACAACGGCCAGGTGCAGAACCGCCGCACGCATTTAATGCTCGACGACGCCAAGAAGAACCCGAAGAAGTACACATTCACGAAGCGCGACAAAGAACGCATCGAGGCGTTGCACGATGGGGAGATCAGCTACCACGACGAGTACTTCGGGAAGTTCCTCGCGAAGCTCCGCGAGCTCGGGCTCGATGAAAACACGATCATCGTCGTGACCTCCGACCATGGGGAGGAGTTCCAGGAGCACGGGTCTTGGGGCCACGGCCACTCGGTGTATCAAGAGCTCCTCGGGGTGCCGCTCATGTTTCGGTGGTCGGGAGTCATTCCGGCGAACACGCGCATCGGTCCGGTCGTCAGCACGCTCGACATCGGGCCGACGGTGCTGGAGGCGACGGGCGTCCCGATTCCGGAGAAGTTCGAAGGTCGCAGTTTGCTTGGATTCATGCGGGGCGATTGGCCCGCGGGTCCGTACGTGGCGTTTAGCGACTTCCTCGAGCATCGCCGGGTGATTCGCGGCGGTGATTGGAAGATGATCATTCGGGGCAATCTGTCCCAGGTCATCTTCGACCTTGGAAATGACTACTGGGAGCAGAAGGAGCTCGACGGCAGCAAACATCCTATCGCCCAGCGTTATTTGCGGACGCTTCACGGACAGTTCCTCGGCGCCGATAATCCCGGCCGTTGGCTGGCCGCTTCCGACGGATCAACTGGGGAGAAAAAACCCGGTCTGACCGAGGAAAAGCAGGAGATGACGCCGGAGCTCTGCCGTCAGTTGGTGGCGCTCGGCTACATCAGCGCCGAGTGCGACGAGCTCCTCAGCAATTGATGGTGTGAGCGCTAGTGCCGTTGTGGCTTCGCGCCGCCCACACGGGCGACCAGCGTGGTGATCATGTAGCCGACGCCCGCGAAGCCGATCGCCATCATGACATCGGTGAAAGTGGGCGCGAAGAACTCGGTTGGGTACTTGTCGGGTCCGAGTCCGGCGAGGCGCTCCGCGGTCAACACCTGTCCTTTGAACATCTCGCCAACCTTTGGCGCCATGCCTTCCTGGAAAGGCCACAATCCGAAGACCGCGCCCACCAATAGTCCCATGAGCACGCCCAACGTCGGTTGCTCGTATCGCTCGAGTACGACTCTGATCAAGTTGCTGATCAGCAAGATGCCGATCGCCACGCCGATGCCGACCGGAAGCACGACGCCGAGAATCGGATCCGATGCGCTCGCTAGATCGTTCGCCTTGAGGGCCTCTTTGAGCGCGTCGATCGCGCTCAGTACCGGCACGTACACTCCAAGCACCAACAGTAGATAGCCGCCGCTCACGCCTGGAAGAATCATTGCGCTGGCGCCGGCGACGCCCGCGATGAACATCATCGGCACGCCTTCGCGACTTGCCCCGGAGCTCGCGCCATAGACCTGCAGCCACGCCAACCCTGCCATCACGAACAGCCCGGCCATCGCGGCGACCCAGAACGCACTGGTGGCAGGACGGGCCATCTGCCAGAGCACAGGAACGCCACCAAGGGTGAGCCCGATGAACAGGCTGTACATCGCCCACCGATGTTCGACGACTGCGTCTTTGACGGGGCCAGCGCCCAAGAGAATCGCCACCGCCGCGGCGGCGCCCACCAGACCCAGAACGATGAATGAGCTCTTCCGCAACCGAAGCCCGCTGAGGTCGGCCAACGCCTGGATGAACCGAGGATAGATCCCGGCCGCGAGAAGCATGGTGCCGCCGCTGATACCCGGGACCAGATTCGCGAGCCCCATCAACGCGCCACCCAACAGGCACCGCAGTCCCCATTTCGGGCTCATCGACCCGTCTGCCGGCGTGTTCATGCGGCGGGGTGTACGGCAGAACCACCGCGACGCCAAACCAAAGCGTGACCCGCGCGAGACGAGAAGACGCGCCGGGAGGATGGGTAGCGCGGGCCTGGGATCGGACTTAGATTCGTCCTGTGGCGCGTCTTTTCCTGTTGTTCACCGTGGTTCCGCTCGTCGAGCTGTATCTCCTGATCGCCATCGGGCGAATGCTCGGACCCATACCGACGATCGGGTTGGTGCTTCTGACGGGTGCGCTCGGCGCATGGTTCGCTCGGCTCGAGGGCGCCCGCGTGATTCGACGATGGCAGGAGGCGATGGCGCGCCAGCAGCTGCCGAAGGACGGCGTCATCGACGGGCTCCTGATCTTCATTGGTGGGTTGATGCTGATTACGCCGGGGATCCTGACCGACATCGCTGGCCTTTCGATGGTCATGCCGCCCACGCGTCGTGTCATCGGGGGCTTCGTTCGCGCTTGGTTCGAGCGGCAAATTGCGACGGGTCACGTACAAGTGTACGCGCCGGGTTACAATGGCTCGCCCCGCGGCCCGCAAGACGTGATCGAGGTCGAGGGCGAAGTCGTCGAGGTCGTCGCCACACCGGACGTCCCGCCGCAGCTTGAGAAGTAGACAGCGCGCGCGCAGTCGGCTACCACGCCTCCATGAAATCTCTGTGGACCCTTCTTTGTTGTGCGGTGCTGGCCACCGCGCTAACCGCCTGCAAGAGCAGCGCACCCGCACCCGCCGAGGGCGAGTCCGACTCGGATTCGGCAGCGCCGGCCGAAACAGCGGAAGCCACTACGGACGAAGCTGCCGCGGCAGCGATCGAAGCGAAAGCAGTTGCGCCTGCCGACATTCCCGCGCCGCCCGATGTTGCCGCAGCGCCCGAGAACGCCAAGCGCAGCGAGTCGGGTCTCGCGTGGACCGTGTTGCAAGAAGGCACCGGCGACAAGAATCCGAGTGCGGCAGACATCGTCACCGTCAATTACACCGGCTGGACGACAGACGGTCGCATGTTCGACAGCTCGACGAAGCGTGGACAGCCTGCAGAGTTTCCGCTCAACCGCGTGATCAAAGGTTGGACCGAGGGTGTGCAGCTGATGGTTGCCGGCGAGAAACGCCGTTTCTGGATTCCCGGCAGCCTCGCCTACGGAGAAGCGACCCCGAACGATCCGCATGGTGCCATGGGTCCGCCTCGCGGCACCTTGGTGTTTGATGTCGAGCTCATCAGCTTCAAGGAGGCGCCCAAGCCACCCGACGTACCCAAGGACGTCGCCAAGATCCCGAAGAACGCCAAGAAGACCGACTCCGGCCTCGGGTCGCGCGTGTTGGCGAAGGGCACCGGGAAGGACCACCCGACCGCCACGAGCGTCGTGACGGTGCATTACTCGGGATGGACGACGGACGGAAAGATGTTCGACAGCTCCATCGTGCGCGGAACCCCTGCGACGTTCGGTCTCAATCAGGTCATCCCCGGCTGGACCGAGGGTCTGCAGCTCATGGTCGTCGGCGAGCAGCGCCGGATCTGGATTCCGGAAAATCTGGCTTACGGAGGTCGACCAGGGCGTCCGGCCGGAATGCTGGTCTTCGACGTCGAGCTGATCGACATCAAGAACTAGCATCGAGCTCCTTGGCATCTCGCCGTAATCGCTTAGTTTTTGGCAAGATAGATCCAAATTGCCGCCTCATGCGTCTACCAGGGCAAATGAGGAGCAATCTATGAAGCAAGCAATCGTCGTCTTGGGTCTGTGCGTGGCTATGTCTTGGCCGGCTACGTCGCGCGCGTTCTGTGGGTTCTACGTGAGTGGGGCCGACGCGTCTCTCTACAACAACGCGACGATGGTCGTGATGATGCGCGAGGGCACGCGAACGGTTCTGTCGATGCAGAACAACTACCAGGGACCGCCAGAAGACTTTGCGATGATCGTGCCGGTGCCGGTCGTTCTGCAGGAGGACAACGTGAAGACGTTGCCGCCGGAGATCTTCTCGCGGGTCGACAAGCTCGCTGCGCCGCGCTTGGTCGAGTACTGGGAGCAGGACCCGTGCCGAGAGCTGGTGGTGTACGAGATGGCGGCAGGAGCGCCATCGGCGCGGCGCATGAAATCTTCGGCGGCCGAGGACTCCGACGCGCGCTTGGGCGTAACGATCGAGGCACAGTTCAAGGTTGCTGAGTACGACATCGTCATCTTGAGCGCGAATGATTCCGGTGGGCTCGACAAGTGGCTTCGCAAGAACGACTACAACATTCCGAAGGGGGCCAATGCAGTCTTGCGGCCCTATGTGGAGCAGAACACCAAGTTCTTCGTTGCGAAGGTCGACTCGAAAAAGGTGAAGTTCCGCAATGGCAAGGCGGTTCTCTCCCCGCTTCGATTCCACTACGACGCGCCGACCTTCACACTTCCGGTCCGGCTTGGTTTGCTCAACAGCGCGGGGAAGCAGGACTTGATCGTGCACATCCTCGGCAAAGGTCAGCGCTACGAGGTGGCCAACTACAAAAACGCGTCGATCCCGACCAACATCCGCGTCGAGCGCAGCGTCCGAAAGAGCTTTGGGGCTTTCTATGATGCGCTGTTCGAGCGAACGACCGAGAAGAACCCCGGCGCGGTCGTGACCGAGTACGCTTGGGACGCGACGACTTGCGATCCGTGTCCGGAGCCGCCGCTCAGGCCGGATGAGCTGGCGACCCTCGGTGGTGACGTGATCGTGCCTGGCGAGCAGGATCCGTACTCCGACATTCCTGGTGTCGTGCCGCAGCGCAAACGCCGGCCATCATGGCAGCCCTACGGCTTCGTGCTGACACGCTTGCATTACCGCTACGACAAGGACGGACTCGACGAGGACCTCGTGTTTCGCGCGGCGGGTCCCATTGTCGGTGGCCGAGGGATGCCCGATCAGAAGGGTCAGCTCGGGGAGCGGCGAGCGCAGGCGTCGAGCGTCAACAACTTCCAAGGGCGGTACGTGATGTTGAATCCTTGGGAAGGCGATATCGCCTGTGAGAATCCGCAGCGTGGCACCTGGGGTGGCCCGCCTAGCGGCCCCACACCCAGGCCTTTTGCAGCAGGCAACACCGCGCTCGAGGGCACGACCACGAACACGCTGACCGGACAGCTGCCCGCACTGATTCGAACCGACATTCCCGAGCTCGACCTCGAGGCGGGTACGGTCGACCTTGCACCCAAGAGCGCGCCGGGTTCCGACGACGGGGAGGGCGGACCGAGTGGCGACACCAGCACCTCTGATGGGTGTAGCGTGAGCGCCGCCAAGAGCGCCTCGTTCGGTTGGATTGCGCTGTGCATCGTTGCTATGTGGCTCACGAGGAGACGCATAGCTCAATAGTCCATGGCAGACTTTATCTTCACGATGAAGGGGGTTACGAAAGTTCATCCCCCGGACAAGAAGATCATCGAAGACCTCTATCTTTCGTTCCTTCCGAACGCGAAGATAGGGGTCATTGGTGTCAACGGGACCGGAAAGTCTTCGCTGCTGCGCATCATGGCGGGCGTGGACGATAGCTTCACTGGCGAGGCCTGGATTCGGCCCGGCGCGAGGGTCGGCTACCTGTCGCAGGAGCCGGACCTCGGTGACGCCAAGACCGTGTTAGAGGCGGTCGAAGCCGGCGTGGCTCCCGTGCGCCGGCTCCTCGACGAGTTCAACGAGCTCAGCATGAAGCTCGGGGAGCCGATGAGCGATGACGAGATGGCTAAGCTGCTCGACAAGCAGGGAGCGCTTCAAGACAAGATCGACGCCGCGGACGGATGGAATCTCGAAAGCACGCTCGAGATTGCGATGGACGCGCTTCGCCTGCCCCCAGCCGATGCCGACCCGAAGTTGCTTTCGGGCGGTGAAAAGCGCCGGGTCGCGCTCTGCCGCTTGTTGCTCGAGAAGCCCGAGCTCCTGTTGCTCGACGAGCCGACCAACCATCTCGACGCCGAGTCGGTCGCTTGGTTGCAGGGATATCTCCAGAAGTATCCGGGTTGCGTGATCCTCGTCACCCACGACCGGTACTTCTTGGACGAGATCGTCGAGTGGATCCTCGAGCTCGATCGGGGCGAGGCACATCCTTTCCAGGGCAACTACTCCCAGTGGCTCGAGGCGAAGGACGCGCGGCTTGCCCAAGAAGACAAGAAGGACAGCTCTCGGAAGCGGAGAATCGCCCGGGAGCTCGAGTGGGTGCGTTCGTCGCCAAAGGCGAGACAGGCCAAGAGCAAGGCGCGCATCACCGCGTTCGAGAGCCTAGTCGCCGACGCGGCCAAGGCTCGCCGCGATGCCAACGAGATTCGTATTCCGCCGGGGCCTCGGCTCGGCACGCAGGTGTTCGAAGTCGATGGGGTGAGCAAAGCCTACGGCGACAAGCTCCTTTTCGAAGATTTGAGCTTCATCGTGCCGCGCGGGGCGATCGTCGGCATCGTTGGGCCCAACGGCGCGGGTAAGACCACGTTGTTCCGAATGCTGGTCGGCGAAGAGACGCCAGACTCGGGGACAATCAAGGTCGGTGACACCGTGACGCTGTCATATGTCGACCAGAGCCGCGACTCCCTTGGCGACGGCAACAACGTTTTCAAGGAGATCACAGGCGGCGCGGACGAGATCGACGTCGGCGGGGGGGCGGTGAAATCACGCGCGTACGTCGGCTGGTTCAACTTCCGCGGGAGCGATCAGCAGAAGCCGGTCAAGAACCTCTCCGGCGGCGAACGAAACCGAGTCCACTTAGCCAAGCTCCTCAAGAGCGGCGGCAACGTGTTGCTCCTCGACGAGCCCACCAACGACATCGACGTAGAAACCCTCCGCTCGCTAGAGGAAGCGATCCTAGCCTTCCCCGGCTGCGCCTTGATCATCAGCCATGATCGCTGGTACCTCGACCGAATCTGCACCCACATCCTAGCCTTCGAAGGCGACAGCCGAGTGGTCTGGCACGAAGGCTCCTACGCCGACTACGCCGCCGACCGCAAAGCCCGCCTAGGCACCGAAGCCGACATCCCCCACAGAATAAAATACAGAAAATTCTCCCGATAAAGGGACACTCTCCTACCCCTTAACCACCCAGAATCACGGGACTTATCGGCCAAAGATCGCAGCGCCAATTTCTTCAGCACTTCAACGAGCGCGTTCCTGAGGTTCAGAACGGGTCGCTGCGATCTTTGCCTGAGGCTCTGAAGGATTACCGGTGGTTACGGGGTAGGAGAGTGTCCCCTAGGAGGGCGGTGATTTCTGGTTCTAGGGCGGAGTGGCCGGAGTTGGGGGCGATTATTAGGGTGCTGTTGGGCCAGGCTTGGTGGAGTTGGTAGGCGCTTTCGGGGGGGCAGACGATGTCGTAGCGGCCTTGGACGATGACGGCCGGGATGTGCTTGATGCGGTCGATGTGTTGCAGGAGGTGGTTGTCTTCTTGGAAGAAGCCGCCGTTGATGAAGTAGTGGCATTCGATGCGGGCGAATGCTTCGGCGAACGCTTCGTCGCCGGTGCGTTCGATTAGCTTCGGGTCGGGGACGAGCCTGCTCGTGCTGCCTTCCCACATACTCCATGCTCGCGCGGCTTGGATGCGTTCGGCTCGGTCGCTGCTCGTCAGGCGGCGGTAGTAAGCCCCCACCATGTCGTCCCGCTCGTCCTCGGGGATCGGGTCCAGATACTTCTGCCAGGCCTCGGGGAAGATTCGGCTCGCGCCTTCCTGGTAGTACCATTGGATCTCCCGGCGCCGGAGGAGGAAGATGCCGCGCAGTACCATGTCGGTCACACGCTCGGGATGCTGTTGGGCGTATGCGAGAGACAGCGTGCTTCCCCACGACCCACCGAAGAGCTGCCAGCGCTCGATCCCGAGGTGTTCGCGGATTTGCTCCATGTCGTCGACCAAGTCCCAGGTCGTGTTATTGCGGAGCTCCGCATGGGGAGTGCTGCGGCCGCAGCCCCGCTGATCGAAGAGGATGATGCGGTACACGGCCGGGTCCCAGAACCGGCGATGCACCGGGCTCGAACCCCCGCCGGGCCCTCCATGCACGAAAATGGCCGGCTTTCCCTTCGGGTTACCGCACTCCTCGTAGTAGACCGAATGAACCGCATCGACCTGAAGGCGCCCGGACTCGTAAGGCTCGATTTCTGG
>CALJYC010000314.1 GCA_937984275.1 uncultured bacterium
GGTGGCCGGATGCACTGGGGGGCGTGGGCCACGCAAGCCGCCCCTCGGAGCTGGTTGCTGTCTTACCGATTGTCACTCACACGCCGACTCCACCCCGTATCGTGTTTGTCCGAGCCCCTACGGACGACTCCTCACACCAAACAGTACCCGCTTCCCTACGAAAAGGGGTCAGACCCCTTTTTCAAAGGGTTAAGACCCAGCACGTCACACACGCCTTCGTAGGTCGACTTCTACAGAGGAGAACGGCTCGCGATGGGCGGCACAGCGATTGGGCGGGAGGCTAGGTGTGTGGTGACTTGAGGCGACGGCCGAGCGGGCCCCGATCGCGAGCACGTCCGTCGGGGGCGGTTTTCCGGTATTGCAGTTCCCGCGTCTTGTCGCGTTCCGCCGTGCCCCGGGCGAAGCCCGACCCCACTCACACGCAAAAAGGAGATCACGATGACAAAGTCCCACCACGCACACCGACGCTGGCCCCGGCCCCGGCACTGACGCGGGCACTGGCACTGACACTGGCACTGGCACTGACACTGGCACTGGCACTGGCACTGGCACTGACACTGACACTGACGCTGGCGTTGACGCTGACACTGACGCTGGCACTGACGCTGCCCCCTTCCCCCGCCGGGGGAGAAGCGGTAATCTCCGCGCGTGGAGAAGCTGCCGGCGCCCGAACTTCCCGCGTGGATTGCGAAGGAAGTCCCGTTTACCCGCTATCGCGTCGCCGTAGGCGACGGCCTGCACATGCATGTCATGGAGACTGGCCGTGGCAGGCCCGTTCTGATGGTGCACGGCAACCCGACCTGGGGCTTTCTCTATCGCAAGGTGGCGATGCGCCTGCAGGGGCAGGGGCTTCGCTTGATCATGCCCGACCTGATCGGGTTTGGACTCAGCGACAAGCCTCGCGATTTTGCCGCGCATAGCATCCGCAGTCACAGCAAGTGGCTCGGATCGCTCATCGACCAACTCGATCTCCGTGAGGTGACTTTGGTCTGTCAGGATTGGGGCGGAGCGATTGGTGTGCATCCGTTCACAACCCGGCAGGATCGGCTCGCCGGAATGGTCGTGCTCAACACCGTCCTCGATGCGCCGTCGCCCGGCTTCAAGCCCACCGCGTTCCACCGTTTTGCCCACATGCCCTTGGTCAGCGATTTCGTCTTTCGCGTCCTACCGCTTCCACAAGCGGCTCTGCACCTCGCACAGGGGGACAAGTCGTCCATCCGCGGCGACGTCGCCCGCGCGTACCGCTACCCGTTCCGGCGAATTGGTGATCGCGTGGCGCCGCTTGCGACGGCCCGCATGGCGGTCGATCGCATGGGCCATCCCTCCATCGGGGCGCTCGAAGAGTGCGCCACGTTCGTCGGCAGCTTCGATGGGCCCAAGGCGATGGTTTGGGGTCGCCGCGACCCCGTCATTGCCCGCGCGCTGAAGCGTACCAAAGCGCTCCTAGGCGACCCGCCCGTCACCGAGACCCAAGCCGGCCATTTTCTGCAAGAAGAAGTGCCCGACGAGATCGCCGCCGCGGTGATGGATGTCAGCGTCAGGCTAAGCCGCGCTTCGGCGCAAACCGCGAAGAAGCAAGCGTAGCGCCGCCTGAAACTGCTCTTCCTGCGCAACTCGCGACGGAATCGTACCGCCCAACCACGTGACGAGGCCGAAGTAGTGCGTGCTGAAAACCTGCTGCGCGGCGTCCATCGGCTCGATGGACGGATCGAGCTCTCCACGCCGCTGCGCATTCCTCACCACGCCCGCGATTCGCTTCACGAAATCAAACGTCCAAGCTGCCGATTCCGCGCGCCCCGCCCCGTCGGTGAACAAGAGCTCCTTGATGAACACCCGGCTCAGTCGCCGCTCCTTCGCGTAGGACTGAGTTAGCGCGGCAAACAAGTGCGACAGCTCCCCTTCGAGTGTCGACGGCGTCATCGTGTCGAACGCGCGGTTCACGGCACCGTCGATCTGGCGCTGCATCAAGTGGATCAACAAGCTGCGCTTCTCTGGGAAGTAGTTGAAGAGCGTGCCTGCGGCGATGTCCGCGGCCTCCGCGATCTCGCGAGTCGACGTGGCCTCGTAGCCGCGAGTCGTGAAGAGATGCCAACCGGCTTCTTCGATTCGACGGAGCGTTTCTGTTTTGCGGCGTGCGCGACGGCTCATGCGTTCCACTGAGCGACTCTCGGGCGGCGCGCTCCGAGCACCAAGTTTTCCGCATCGCGGCAAACGTTCGACAGCTTACCGAATAGCGAGATCGTCGACCCCTGACATGCGTTCACTCTAGGAACCTTGATACACCCATGATACTTCAACCTACCTTGTCCGATGACTCCCCCAAAGGCATACAAGGCCCTATTTGTAACCCTTTTGGGCATAACCCTTGGCTGCGGTGATCCAGCCGGCGCACCCGAGCGGGGAGGCGACCTCGGTGCAATCAGCGAAAAGGTCGTGGGCGGGTGGGCCGCGACGACCGAACAGATCTTCGCGACCGTAGAAATCCGGCGCGCTGGCGCAAGCTCTGGCTTCTGCTCGGGGACGTTGATCTCGCCGCTGGTTGTGGTCACCGCCGCGCACTGTGCGGTCGTCGAGCCGGAAGCAGGTGTGACTCGGCCTGCGTCACCGGGCTCGCTCCAAGTGGTCGGTGGCCATCTCGCGAGTAACGCGGTCACTTCGGCCATGGTCCGCTCTGTGTTCCAGGTGAGCGTACACGAAGAATACGACCACGATTTCATCATGGGCCGAAGCCGCAACGGGGCGGGGCAGGGCGGCATCGGTTCGCCGCACGACATCGCGCTTTTGTTCCTGTCGGCTCCGTTCGAAGAGCTTCCGAACGCCCCGATGCTCACTCCCGACCGCGCCCCAGCGCTCCTCCATCATGGGGACGTCGGCTTCGTGGCCGGTTACGGGGTCTACGACCTCGACGACGATCTGACCGGCGAGCTCTACATCTCTGATGCGGTCATCGACATCCTCGGGCGGCAGGAGCTCCTGACGCGACGAGCCGATCAAATCGGCGATTCTTGCTACGGCGACTCCGGCGGCCCTCTCTACGTGCCGACGGACGAGGGAGAGTTCGTCGTGGGCTTGGTGTCGCGTGGCCGTTCCGACGTGGAGCGCGACTGTGGGGACGGCGGGGTCTACACACTCCTGTCCGCATACCTTCCGTGGATCGTGGAGACCGCGGGCATCCGGTTCGACCCGAAGCCCATGCCCGGCCTCGACGATGTGTCGTTCCTAGCCGAAGGAGCCGACCCTGTGAGCGTCCCGAAGGGCGGCGCACTCCATCGCGCCAGCACGTGTGCCGCGCACCCGTCGACGTTGGGCAAGCGCCCACCACTCTCGGCCCTTGCGCTCTTGCTGGGGTTCGTTTTGTTCCGGCGGCGATTGTCACACCCCTAGCCGTGGCCTACCCTGCGCGCACCCATGAGGCTGCCGCCGCAAGAATCACAAACGCGACTCACCAAGATCGTCTGCACGATCGGGCCTTCGACGAGCTCGTGGGATGCGCTGGCCGGGTTGGCCCAGGCGGGAATGAACCTCGCCAGGCTCAACATGTCGCACGGCGACCATGCATCCCACCTGCAGGTCATCCGCAACCTCAAGAGCCTCAGCAAGAAGCTCTCTCACCCGGTTTCGATATTGATGGACCTCCAGGGCCCCGAAATCAGAACCGGCGAGCTGTCCGAGAGCCTAGACCTCAAGGCGGGCGACGTTTTCTTTTTCACCGTGTTGGCCGACGATGCCGAGGAGCGGAGCGTCCACGTCAACTATCGAGACCTCGTCAATGATTTGCGCGCGGGTGAGCGAG
>CALJYC010000315.1 GCA_937984275.1 uncultured bacterium
CGAGATTCCCTTCGACCAAATCGAGGCCGCCCACGTGGAACCCGCGGTCGACGCATTGCTGTCGGATGCGCAGGCGTCGGTCGATGCCGTCGCGGCAAACGAAGAGCCCCGAACGTACGCGAATACGCTTGGCGCCCTCGAGGAGGCGACCGACCTGCTCGAACGGGCCATGACAGTGGTCGGCCATTTGGAGAGCGTCGCGACGACCAAGGCGTTGCGCGCCGCCTACAACGTCACGCACCCGAGGGTGAGTGCGTTTTGGTCGGGGCTCGCGATGAACGATGGGCTCTATCAGGCGGTGCGGGCGTTTGCGGAGACCGACGAAGCGGGAGCGCTTGCTCCGACCGAGAAGAGGTTCTTGGAAAAGACGTTGGATGACTTTCGGCGGCACGGTGCGGAGCTCAGCCCACAAGACAAGGCAAAGCTGCACGCGATCGAAGTCGACCTGACCAAGCTGACGACGGAGTTCTCTCAGAACGTGTTGGATGAAACCAACGCGTTCGAGTTGATCATCACGGACGAGAGCAAGCTCGCTGGTTTGCCAGACAGTGCGAAGCAAGCCGCGGCGGAGAATGCAAGCGCGAAGGGCCTCGAGGGCTGGCGCTTCACCCTGCATGCGCCGAGCATGATTCCTTTGCTGACTTATTTGGACGACCCGGGCATTCGCGAGCACGTGTGGCGGGCGTACAACACGCGGGCGGTCTCGGGGGAGCGCGACAATCGGCGGATCATCGGGAGGGTCCTCGAGCTTCGTGAGGCCAAAGCCAAGCTCCTCGGGTACGGGGATTTCTCGGATCTGGTGACCGAAGACCGGATGGCCAAGGTGGGTGCGAAGGCGAAGGCGTTCATAGACGACCTTCGGGGGAGAACCCAAGACGCCTTCGAGCGAGAAAACCAAGCGCTTCAGGCCTACCGGTATGAGATCGAAGGCCGCTCCGCTCCCGAGCTCGAGCCCTGGGATGCGGGCTACTATTCGGAGAAACAACGACAGGCGAAGTACGACTTCAACGAGGAGGAGTTGCGCCCTTACTTCCCGCTCGAGCGTGTGCTCGACGGCCTCTTTGCAACCGCGCAGGCGCTGTACGAGATAGACATCGTCGAGCGAGACGCAGCAGCGTGGGACCGCGAGGTCAAGTCCTATGCCATCCAAGACCAGGACGGCAGGATGATCGCAGCCTTCTACGTCGACCTGTTTCCGCGCGAGAACAAGCGGGGTGGCGCATGGATGAACTCGCTGATCAGCGCGGCGCACCGTGGCGAGCAGCCTCCGCCCCATCTCGGACTATTTTGCGCCAACGTCAATCCGCCGGTGGGCGGGAAGCCGGCGCTCTTGACGCATCGTGAGGTCGAGACGCTCTTTCACGAGTTCGGGCACCTCCTCCACCACTGCTTCAGCCGCGTGAGCGTCCGAAGCCTTGCTGGCACCAACGTCGCGTGGGACTTCGTCGAGCTGCCCTCGCAGATCATGGAGAACTGGTGCTGGGAGCGAGCTGGGCTCGACCTGTTCGCAGCGCACTACGAAACCAGCGAACGGATTCCCGACGAGCTGTACGAGAAAATGGTGCGAGCGCGGACGTATCGCGCTGCCAATGCGCAGATGCGGCAATTGGGGCTCGCGGCCGTCGACTTGGCGCTCCATCAGGACTACGAACCTGCCCGAGATGGTGACGTGATGGCCTACGGACGAGAGGTTCTACAGGCGCATTCGTCGACGACGCTGCCGGAGGATTACGCGATGCTCGCGGGGTTCGGTCACATCTTCGCGCACCCGGTCGGTTATGCGGCCGGGTACTACAGCTACAAATGGGCGGAAGTGCTAGACGCCGACGCTTTCACCCGTTTCAAGAAGGAAGGGATCACGAATCCCGAAGTCGGGCGCGCCTTCCGCGACGCGATCCTGTCCAAGGGCAACAGCGAAGAGGCGGAGAAGCTCTACCAGGACTTCATGGGTCGGGGGCCGGAGCTCGATCCGTTGCTGGAGCGCGCGGGGCTCGCATAGCGCGAGCTATTTCGCGACCGCGCGCAGGTCGACAGACACGGCGATCTCGTTCGCGACTTTCAGCCGAACGATGGACGGCACGGAAATGTGATGGTCCTCGAGAGTGGCGATGAACGTGGCCTGGATGCGAAGCGAGTCGTCCGACCACTTCACGGTCCCGTTTGCGGTGACAGGCTTGGTGACTCCGTGGGCAGTGAACTTGCCCCTGACCTGAACCTTGGTGGCCTTGTTCTTCTTGAGCTCTCTCGAGCCCTTCTTACCTAGGATGACTTCGGTAATCTCGAAGTGGATCTTCGGATTTTTCTTGGCATCGAGCCAGCCGTCGCCCTGAAGATGTTCGTCGCGGAGGTCGTTGTCGGTGCGTAGGGAAACGACCGGCACCTCGAACGAGCCCTTCGTCTTGGTGATATCCGCAGGATCGACCGTCACACTCCCCGTAACTTTCGAGCTCTTCCCGGTCATCGTCTCGAGCGGCGCATCGGAGACAAACGTCACGCGGCTCTTGCCGTCGTCGCGCACGCGAAAGGTCGTGGCGTCGGCCTGGGAGATCGATGGAACCGCCATGCAAACGGCCAAAATCAGGCTGACTCTGGTGGCGCTCTTCATCATTCGCTCGTTCCCCCTCGCTCTAAGTATGCCGGTTTTGGACGACAGCTACACCCCGGTATTCACGCTGCCACCACTATCGGCGCGGTCTCGTGGAACGTCCAATTCTCGTTGTCCCGCTCCGCGCGGCCGAGCTCCCATTCATCGCGAAACAGGGCAACGGGGCGATGGTCCCGATCGAGCACGGCCATCGGGATCCTCTTGGCCTTGAGCTGGGCGCAATCCGCGGGGCCGTCGACCCAGCGCGCATGTTGGTAGGGAAGGAGATCGAAGGTCACCCTGGCGCCGTACTCGTGCTCGAGCCGAAACATGAGCACGTCGAACTGCAGACGACCGACCACGCCACACACCGGGTCCTTCTCACGCCCCGGTTCCATGAACAGCTGCACGGTGCCTTCTTCTGAAAGCTCCTGGATGCCTTTCTTTAGCTGCTTGCGCTTGAGCGGGTCGAGCAGCTGCAACCGCCCGAAGTGCTCAGGGGAGAACAGAGGCACCGCGTCGAAGCTCATCGGCCCATTCGTCGACAGCGTGTCGCCGATGCGAAAGAGTCCCGGATCGTACAAGCCTACGATGTCGCCCGCGAACGCTTCCATCACGCTCTCCCGCTCTTGAGCGAAAAATTGCTCGGCGCGGTTGAGTCGAATCGCCTTGCCTAGCCGGAAGTGGTGGACGCGCATGCCTCCTTCGAATTTGCCGGAGCAGATACGGGCGAACGCAATGCGGTCTCGGTGTGACGGGTCCATGTTGGCCTGCACTTTGAAGACGAATGCGCTGAAGCGATCGTCGCCGGGGTTGACGGTGACATCGCCTGTAGCCGTACGCTTGCCGGGGGGAGGACACAGGCCCTTGAAGGAACGGAGGAAAGGCTCGACACCGAAATTCGTGAGCGCGCTGCCGAAGAAGACGGGCGTGATTTCGCCGCGGAGGAAGCGCTCTTCGTCCCATTCCTCCCCTGCTCCGTCGAGGAGCTCCACCTCGTCACGGAGGGTTTGAGCCGCCTCTTCGCCGAGCAGCGCGTCGAGCTCCGGGTCGTCGAGACCGGTGACCTTCATCTCCGCTCGCTTGGCTTGGCCTTCCGCCGAGCGCTCGAACCGAATGACGAGCTTGTTGATGCGGTCATAGACCCCTTGGAACAAGTCGCCGCTTCCAATCGGCCACGTGAAGGGCACCGTGCTCACGCCGAGTACCTCTTCCACCTCGCTCATGAGCGCGAAGGCGTCGCGGGCCGGGCGGTCCATCTTGTTGATGAATGTCACGACCGGAGTATTGCGCATGCGGCACACGTGAAAGAGCTTGCGGGTCTGCTGCTCGACGCCTCTGGCGGCGTCGAGGATCATGATCCCGCAGTCGGCCGCCATGAGGGTTCTGTAGGTGTCCTCGCTGAAGTCGTTGTGTCCGGGCGTGTCGAGCAGGTTCCAGCGAATGTCGTCATACTCAAACTGCAAGACTGAGGTCGTGACCGAAATGCCGCGCTGCTTTTCGAGGGCCATCCAGTCGCTGACGGCCGACCGCTTGGCCTTGCGGGACTTGACCGCACCGGCTGCATGGATGGCACCTCCGTAAAGCAAGAGCTTCTCGGTCAACGTCGTCTTGCCGGCGTCTGGATGCGAGATGATCGCGAAGGTACGCCGCCGCTGGTATTGATTTTGGCTCATGCCCGGGCGGCAAGATAGTCATTGTCGTCGGTTGCGCCAGTCAGCCAACGTGCTGTGATGGGCGCTGCCAATGACAGGCCTGTTTCCAGAGATCGAGCCTTACGAGTCCGCGCGCCTTCAGGTCGATTCGGTTCATTCCGTCTACTACGAGCAGTGCGGTAACCCGAAAGGAAAGCCGGCCATTTTCGTGCATGGCGGGCCTGGCGGGGGTTCGAGCCCGGTGCATCGCCGGTTCTGGGACCCGGCCGCGTACCGCATCATCCTCTTCGATCAGCGTGGCTGCGG
>CALJYC010000316.1 GCA_937984275.1 uncultured bacterium
GGGGAAGCTCTCTTTGAACTCGGCTACGCCGCGCCGGATGTGGATGCCGTAGCCCTCGTCGACGTCGGGGAAGCGGAAGCCGACGAGCATGTCCTTGTTCGCGCTCTTCTCGTAGATGAGGTTGGCCGGCATCGCGGCCACGAACCGGCCGATGGGGACCGTGGCGACAAAGGAAAGGGCGTTTTCCGGCCTGGTGTGGTCGCGAATCTCCACCTTGCCTTCGAGCTCGAGTGCCTGCGTGAGGTAGTAGTTGCGCGCGTTAGCGTTGAGCTGACGGCGGCCGAGCGCGCGAAGGGCGTCGGCTTTGATCTGCTTCGCCTTCGCAGAGCTTGGGTCGAGTCGAATCAAGTGCGTCGCCAGCTCGGCTGCCCACTCGTACTGTTCCTCGTCGACCGCTCCACGCGCGGCGCGCGCCAAACCCTCTTCGCCGCCCGCCAAAGATGCCATGCCTTCCGCTCGCCGATCTGGATTCGCGGGCTCCAATGCGGCCCCGTCGCCGTCGAACCAGCCTAGGTAGCCATTGAAGACACCACGCACGGACCACTCGACCTTCCCGTAGACCTCCTGCAGGAACGGGTGCTCCGCCAAGTGCGGCGGGAGCTTCACGACCTCGACCAGCTCGTCCGGTGTGAGACCCTGATTGATCCCGCGAATCGTTTGGTCGTGCACGAACTGGATCGCGTCGCGGTACGCAGTGAGCGTTTCGTAGACTTCCTTCTCGCCGGAGATCGCACGCGTGTGGCTCGGCACCAGATGCGTCGGCCGTAACGCACGCATCTTGTCGATGCTGTACGCCCAGGCGAGCACGTCGCGGTAGAGCGTCCCGCGAATGGAGTAGAGGTTGGGGAAGGCTTTGTAGATGTTGTCTCCGGGCAACAAGACGCCACGTTCCGGAAGCCAGACGAAGAGCTGATCGTTCGTCTCGCCGGGGGCGTGCACGAGCTCGATCTTCACACCGCAGATCTCGGTCTCGAGCTGGTCCGAGAATGTCTTGTTGGGACGAATCAGCCCAAGGGTCATATCCGGGTCGAGGGTCTCGACGAACGGGCCGAGCCCGACGTTCTCCATGCGATCCGGGCCTGGTGTCCTCAGATAGCTCCCGAACATTCGGGCGCTTCGCCGGCGGAGGACGGGTCGCAGGACGTTGGCCATTCGATTGATGTAGTAGTTCGTGGTGTCGTGCGCGTAGACATCGACCTTGCCGTCCGGCGCGAACGCCAACCCGCCCATCACGTGATCGGCGTGGTTGTGCGTGTAGATCAGCGCTCCAATGGGCTTCTGCGTGATCTTGCCGAACTCGGCTTTCACCTCAGCAGCGCTTTCCATCGAACCCATGACATCGACGATGAACACGCACTCATCGCCATCGACCATGATCGAGTTGGCGATGCCAAATCCGACCGCCTGATACACGCCGTCGGTCACCTCGTATACCTCCCGCCGGAACTCCTCGCTCAAGCGTTCGAGCGCAGCGCTCACCTCCGAGTCGAGCTCGACCGGAGCGGACTCCTCAGGCTTCTGTGGTTGCTGACACGCGAGGAACAGGCACGTCAGCGCTAGGGCAAGGGTGCGGAGGAGCATGGACGCTATGGTGTCACGGATTGAGCGAAAGCGGATGAGCCACGTGGCGTTTCATGTCATCGTGGCGCTGCTCTCATGACTGACCGACGACTAGAAGCAGTCCAAGCGTTGCGCCTCCTGACGCAAGCGCTGGGAGGCCGGATTTCAGTTCCCCTGTCCTTCATTCGCAGCCGCCTAACGCCCCTTTCCGGGAAGGTCGCCCTCGACATCGAGCCGGTGAGCCCGGGTCTTCGCCTCTCGGGTGAAGCACAGGCCCTAGGCGCGCCGATTGCGTTTGCAGCCCGCATTGACGCCGACGGAGTGAAGGTCGAAGGCGAGCGACGCCTCGTTCGGATCCGCCTGAGCGAGGTGGAGCTCTCGACCGGCGAGGACGCGCCGGGGCCCCTGGCGGATGCGATTCGCACGGGCATGATTGACACCGAGCGTCCGGCGACCTTGATCGGCAACATGGTGTCGCTCCCGGACATGATCGTCGAAGCAGCGGGTCAGGAAGTCGTCATCGATCTTATGAAGGTGCCAGCCATCGAAAGCGACGAGATGCTGCGCGCGGCGCTGGCTGCTGCGACCAGCTATCTCTGTGTCACCGGCATCCGTATTTCAGACGACGCCATCGACCTTCAGCTCGGACTCTTGCCAGGCGGCATGAAGGAAGCGGCGCTCAGCACGGCGCGTGCGGCCCTGATCCCGGCGGTGCGCTTCTTGTGGCCGGAAGGAAGGAAGCGATGAGCGGACTCGGCAACTTCAACCCATTGAGCCGAGCGTCCTTCGCCTCGCGCGAGCAGGAGTTCCACGACATCGCGATTCGCGGAGTCGATGGCTACGACAACTTCGGCGACCCGAGCTACCTCGAAGGGATGCGGCGCCTGCTCTACTCGTACGACCACGAAGCGCGCCTGCACACGACGGGCAAGATGACCGCCGTCTATCAAACGGTGGGATTGCTCGCGAGCAGGTTGCACACCGAGCGTTGGTTCGAAATGCGTCCTGATTCGGCCAATGTCGTGATCGAACGGCCGATCATCATCACCGGCATGGTGCGTACCGGAAGCACCGCCCTGCACTACCTGATGGGCTCGAACCCGGACATGCAGTGCTTGCAATACTGGCTCGCACTTCATCCGCAGCCCCGCCCTCCCCGCGCTTACTGGGAAGCAGCAACCGACTTCCAGCACGCCCGCATCGAGCTCGACCTGATGTACCAGGCGGGCAAGAGCATGCTCGAAGCGATTCACTTCATGATGCCGCACGGCCCGGACGAGTCGGGTCGCGTTCTCGGCCAGAACTTCAGTGACGACCGCTTCGAGGTCGTGTCGACCGTGCCGACATACTCGGACTGGTACATCAATACGGTTCACCGCGAGACCTACCAACGCCACAAGCGCATCATGCAACTCATCGGCTCGTACGAGCCGTACAAGCGCTGGCTTCTCAAGTACCCGGTGCACATGCGCAACCTCGATGCGCTGCTGGACGCCTATCCCGACGCGTGCATCATTTGGACGCATCGGGACCCAGCGGACATCTTGCCTTCGTACGTGAGCCTGTGCGCGCACTTCCGCTCGCTGTTCGAAAAGGACCTGGACCGCCCACAGATCGCGATCGAGCAGAAGGAAGCTTGGGCGCGCGCAGTCGAGAACGGGATGCGGCTGCGCAAGGGGCGCGAGCATCAGTTCCACGACATCTACTTCAATGACTTCATGGCCGACCCGATTGGCGAGGTCGCCAAAGCATACGAGCACTTTGACCAGCCGTTTTCCGAGCGCGCAAAAACAGCCCTCAGCGCCTGGCGTGAGGCGAACAAGCCGGGGCAGTTCGGCACGCACAACTACACCCGGGACGATTTCGGGCAGTCGCGCGAGCAGATCCACGAGCGCTACGCGGAGTACCTCGAGCAATACCCGCGGGTCCTCGAAAAGCGAAAGCAGAGCGCCGCATGATCGAACGAAGCGACAAAGAGCGGGCGCTCATCGCGGACGCCGAACGGCTGTTTCCGACGTCCACGCGCTGCCTGACTTTCGACAAAGACCTCAACTTCTGCGTGGGAAAGGCCAAGGGCAGCCACATCTGGGACGTGAGCGGGAACGAGTACATCGACTACTTACTTGGCTCGGGGCCTCATGTGCTCGGGCACGCGCATCCGGCGGTTCTCGAAGCGCTTCGGACGGTGCCTGAGGGAGGCACCTCGCACCTCATCATCAATGAGCACGCGGTGAAGCTCGGCGAGAAGATCATCGAGCACGTGCCCTGCGCCGAAATGCTGAGCCTGCACAGCAGCGGAAGTGAAGCGACCTTCTTTGCGATGCGCTTGGCGCGCGTCTATCGCAAGCGCGACAAGATCCTGAAATTCGAAGGCGCGTACCACGGGATGAACGACTACGCGATGATGAGCAATCAGTGGACGATGGGCTCACCGCCGTACCCTAAGGCCGTCCCCAACACCCACGGGATTCCGCGCGCACTCAATGACGAGGTCCTGATTGCGCCGTTCAATGACCTCGAAGCCACGGCAGCGATCATCGCGAAGCACCGAGACGAGCTCGCCGGCGTCATCATCGAGCCCGTGCAGCGCACCTTCGAGCCGAAGC
>CALJYC010000317.1 GCA_937984275.1 uncultured bacterium
CTGAGCGAGCTTCGCCGCGGTCGACTGGACTGACCTCGCTTCGCCGCGGTCGAGGGGCCTAGAAGTCGAAGTCGAGCTCTTTGGGCTCGTCGTTCTTGAGGGAGTCGTCTTCGCCTGGTTCGAAGGTCGCTTCGGAATAGAGATCGTCGAGAGACCACCCGGCCTTGTGGTGGCGGCGCAACTCCTCGCGCTCGAACTCGGCCAGGTTCTGATAGTTCTTCGGTCCTCTAGGGCGCATGTCCCCTCCCTTTTTGCCACCTCGCCAACCGGAAATGGGTGTGGCAAATGACTACTTTGTCCTACACTGCAGCACACCCTACCCACCGCGATCGAGATGGCAAAAAAACAGACGAGATTGAAACCGTGCACCGGCGCTGGTAGACGCAATCCATGAGTCGGGTGGTAGCGATCGCCAATCAAAAGGGCGGCGTGGGGAAAACGACGACGGCGGTCAATCTGGGCGCCAGTCTTGCGGTGGCGGAACAGCGTGTGCTGTTGGTCGATCTCGATCCGCAGGCCAACGCATCGACTGGGGTCGGGTGCAGCCCTGGCGACGAGGACCAGGAAGGCTCCTATGAGCTGCTGCTCGGCGAGGTCGAAACGGCCGACGTGATCTACGAGACCGAGATGCCGTACTTGCACGTGATCTCCGCAACGCAGGATCTCGTCGGCGCCGAACGTGACTTGCTTCAAGTCGACGACAGCGCAACGCGCTTGCGTGACGCGCTCGACGCCGTGCGCGATGACTACGACTTCATCGTCGTCGATTGTCCTCCGTCACTGGGGATGTTGACGATCAACGCATTGACCGCAGCGGACATGGTGATGGTTCCGCTTCAGTGCGAGTACTACGCGCTCGAGGGGTTGTCGCAGCTGGTGGGAACGATCGAGCGCGTTCGCGCGTCGGTCAACGAGCACCTCGAGATTCACGGCGTGCTGCTCACGATGTTCGATGCGCGCAACAACCTCGCCAACGAAGTGGCCGCCGAAGTGCGTCGTCACTTCCGCGTGTACGAGACGATCATCCCGCGCAACGTGCGCCTCGCAGAGGCTCCTTCCCACGGAAAACCGGTGATTTTGTACGATGCCTCCTCGCGGGGGTCGTATACGTATTTGAATCTGGCGCGTGAGCTGCTCGATGATCTGGAGGCGGCGGCGTAGTGGCGCGCAGACGATTGGGGCGCGGGTTGGACGGTTTGCTTCCGGCGGCGCCGCCCGCCTCGGAACGCTCCGCAAGCAACAATGCCGCCATCGAAGACCTCCACCCAGGGCACATGCAGCCTCGTGGGCGGATGAATCCAGAGGGGTTGGCTGAGCTCGCTGCGTCGATTCGCGAGCACGGCGTGCTGGAGCCCATCCTGGTGCGCAAGCGGCCTTCCGGCGGCTTCGAGATCATCGCGGGCGAGCGCCGTTGGCGAGCCGCGCAGCAAGCGGGCCTGAAGGAGGTTCCGATCTTCTTGCACAACCTCGACGACGAAGCTGCGTTCGAAGCTGCGCTCGTCGAGAACCTTCAGCGCGAAGACCTGAACCCGATGGAAACCGCGCGGGCGTTTCAGCGCTTGGTCGACGACTACGGGTACACGCAGGAAACGATCGCCACCAAAGTCGGCAAGGAGCGCTCGACGGTGGCGAACGCGTTGCGGCTCTTGAAGCTTCCGAAAGACGTGATGGATATCGTCGAAGACGGCGAGCTCAGCGAGGGGCATGGGCGCGCCCTGCTCGCGGCGCCCAATGTGTCGAGCATGAAGAAGTTGGCGCGGACCGCCGTATCGAAGGGCTGGAGCGTTCGTGAGGCGGAGCGGCAGGCGCGACGCCATGCACGCGATGACGCCACCGGAGCCGCCCCGAAGAAGCCGGGCAAGAGCACCAACGTCCGGGACCTAGAGAATCGCCTATCGCGAGCCCTAGGCTCGTCGACCAAAATTCACGAGAGCGGCAAGGAACGAGGCCAGGTTCGGATCAGCTACTCCAGCTTCGATGAGCTGGATCGGATCATCGAAAAGCTCACCTAGGGGACACTCTCCACCATCCCAACCCCCTAAATTCACAGCTGTTCTCTGACAAAGATCGCAACGCTACGATAGGTGGTCGCTGCGATCTTTGTCGGAGAAACGTTGTGGTATCGGCGGGTTGGAGACCCGGAGAGTGTCCCCTAGAGGATGCGGGCTTGGGCTGCGTCTACCGTGTTGCTTAGGAGCATTGCGATCGTCATCGGACCGACGCCGCCTGGGACTGGTGTGATGTGCGATGCGCGCTCCTTGGCGCCAGCGAAGTCGACATCGCCGGTCAGCGAGCCGTCGTCGAGTCGGTTGATACCGACGTCGATCACCACGGCGCCCTCTTTGATCCAATCGCCTTTGACGAGGTTCGCGCGGCCGACCGCCGCGATCACGATGTCGGACTCACGGACTCGGTCGGCGAGATCTATCGTTCGCGAGTGGGCGATGGTGACGGTCGCGTGCTTCTCGAGCAGCATCAGCGCGATCGGTTTGCCAACCAATGTGCTCCGGCCAAGGACCAAGGCGCGCTTTCCCTTGGGGTCGCAGGCGACGTGCTCCAGCATGCGCATGCAGCCGCTTGGTGTGCACGGTCGAAGTCCTTTTCGGCCGACGACCAGCAGCCCCGCGTTGAACGGGTGTAGGCCGTCGACGTCTTTGGCAGGGTCGATCGCGTCGATGATGGTTTGGTCGTGCAGATGGTCGGGCAACGGCAGTTGGACGAGGATGCCGTCGATGTGGTCGTCGCCGTTGAGTTCGAAGATCAGCGTCAGGAGATCAGCCTCGGTCGTCTCGGCCGGGAGCCGGTGGACGCGTCCTTCGATTCCCGCTTTGGCGGCGGCGCGCTCCTTGTTGCGGACGTACACCTGAGAGGCGGGATCCTCCCCGACGAGCACCACGTCCAAACCCGGCGCTCGGTTGTGCGTCGCCCTGAACGCCTCCGCCCTCGCCTTGACCTCCGCCCGCACCTCTTTGGCAAGCGCCTTCCCGTCGATCAACTCAGCCATGGGCCGGGTCTATCAGGAGCCCCACCAGTTCTCAAACCAGCAGGTCCCGGTGGAAATCGCGGCTTGGCGTGGTATGCCGCGGGGCCATGTTCGACCCCGTCTCCCCCCAGGTTTCGTTCACCGAGCTAGACGCGACCCATCTCGCGTTCTGGGAAAACGCTCGAATTTTCGAAAAGACCCTGGAGGGCGGCGAGGACAAGCAGGCCTTCATCTTCTACGAAGGGCCGCCCACGGCGAACGGTATGCCGCATCCGGGTCACGTGCTCACGCGCGTGATGAAGGACGTGTTCCTCCGCTATAGGACGATGTGCGGCTACCACGTCCCGCGCCGGGCTGGGTGGGACACCCACGGTCTTCCAGTCGAGGTCGAGGTCGAAAAGGAGCTCGGCATCAGCGGCCGCGAGGCGATCGAGGAGTACGGCGTCGAGGCGTTCAGCCGCAAGTGCATCGACTCGGTGTTCCAGTACATCGGCGAATGGCAGAGGATGACGGAGCGAATCGGCTTCTGGGTCGATTTTGATTCTGCGTACGTGACCTTCCACAAATCGTACGTCGAAAGCGTGTGGTGGGCGCTTTCCGAAATGTTCAAGAAGGGGCTTCTCTACCAGGGCTACAAGGTCGTTTGGTGGTGGCCTCAGGGCGGCACGGCGCTTTCTGCCGGTGAGGTCGGTCAGGGGTACAAGAAGCTCGACGATCCGTCGGTGATGATTCGCTTCCCCGTGCGGGGTGAGGACAACACTTCGTTCCTCGCGTGGACGACGACGCCTTGGACGCTTCCGTCGAACATTGCGCTCGCCGTCGACCCCAAGACCGACTACGCGACGGTCGAAATCGATGGTGAGCGGCTGATTCTTGCGGCGGCGCTCGTGGGCAAAGTGTTGGGCGACGATGCGAATGTCGTGGCGACACGCAAGGGCTCCGAGCTCGTCGGGATGAGCTACGAACCGCCGTTCCGGTATGCCGAGCCGGAAGGCGGCCCTGCGTGGCAGGTCGTCGATGCGGATTTTGTCTCGCTCGATAGCGGATCAGGCCTCGTTCATCTCGCGCCGGCTTTCGGTGAGGACGACTTCCGCGTCTGCAAGGAAAAGGGCATGGGTTTCCTTCAGCTCCTGAAGCCCGACGGCACCTTCCCCGACGAAGTGACCGACTTCGCCGGCCGGTTTTGCAAAGAGGCGGACCGGGACATCATCCGCAACCTCCGCGCACGCGGGGTGCTTTTCAAGGAAGAGGTCTACCGCCACGACTATCCGTTTTGCTGGCGGGCGATGCAGGACCCGCTCATTCAGTATGCGCGCCGTTCCTGGTTCATCCGAACCACGCAGGAGATCGGCCGCGTCAAGGAGAACAACCAGGACGTCCACTGGGAGCCGGAGCACATCAAGAGCGGCCGCATGGGGCAGGTCCTCGAGGGCAACGTGGACTGGGCGCTTTCGCGTGAGCGATTTTGGGGGACGCCGCTTCCGATTTGGAAGAACGACGAGACGGGCGCGGTGGAGTCGGTCGGCTCGGCTGCAGAGATTCTCGAGCGAAACCCCGATGCGTTTGAGCACTTCGAAAAAGCAAAGGCGGCAGACCCGACATTGCAAGACCACCTGATGGTTCACAAGCCATGGATCGACGAGGTCACCTGGACCAAGGACGGCGAGCCCGGTGTGTACCGTCGCGTGCCCGAGGTCATCGACTGCTGGTTCGACTCGGGCTGCATGCCCTTCGCACAATGGGGTTTCCCGCATCAGAACACGGACGGCTTCGAGGGGACCTTTCCGGCGGATTTCATTACCGAAGCGGTCGATCAGACCCGCGGCTGGTTCTACTCGCTGATGACGATCAGCTCACTCATGTTCCCCGAGCGCGCCCTTCCCCATCCGTTCAAGAACTGCGTGGTCCTTGGCTTGATGACCGACGAAAAGGGCAAGAAGCTCAGCAAGCGCGACAAAAACTATACCGACCCGCTGGTACTCATGGATCGGGTGGGCGCAGATGCGGTCCGATGGGCGCTTTATGCGGGCACGGTGCCGGGGCAGAACACCCGCTTCTTCGACGACGCCGCCACCGATGCGGTGCGTGAGTTCCTGCTCAAGATCTGGAACGTTTACAGTTTCTTCGTCACCTACGCGAACATCGACGGGTGGACCGCAGATGCTGAGCGCCCGGCGCTCGAGGAGCGGCCCGACATGGATCGTTGGGTGCTCGCCGAGCTCGAGGCGACGGTGCGTGCGGTTCGAGAAGAGCTCGATGACTACAAGAGTCACATGGCGGTCCGGCACCTCCTAGGCTTCGTCGACGGGCTGTCGAATTGGTATGTCCGCCGGAGCCGTGCTCGTTTCTGGGCGTCGGACGATTCCGCTGACAAGCGTGCTGCGTTCAGCACCCTTTACGAAGCGCTGGTCGATCTGACCAAACTGGCCGCGCCGTTCATTCCATTCATGACCGAGACGCTATTCCAGAATTTGGTTTGCAAGGACGATGCTTCGGCCCCCGAGTCGGTGCATCTGGCGTCGTTCCCCGAGCCGGACGAAGCGCGTCTCGACGACGAGCTCCGGCAGACCATGGAGCGGGTTCGCAACGTCGTGGCCCTCGGACAGCGTGTCCGGAACGAAAACAAGCTCAAGGTTCGCCAGCCGCTGGCCGAAGCGATTGTCGTCGTGGCGGATGACACCGAACGGCAGGGCATCGATCGTTTCGCGAGCGCGATTCGCGAAGAGCTCAATGTGCGCGAGCTCGGGTTTACGCAGGAACCGCATAAGTACGTCGAGTTCGAGTTGGTGCCGAACTTCCGCGTGCTCGGGCCGAAGCTCGGCAAGCAAGTGCCGGCCTGCAAGAAGGTGCTCGCCGAGGCGGACGGGTCCGCGCTCTACGCTGAGATGGAAGAGAACGAAAAGATCGTCATCGAGCTTCCGAATGGCCCGATCGAGCTCACGCCCAGCGAGGTCGAGGTGCGATTGAGCGCGCGCGAAGACTTCGCTGCCGCCTCAGGTGCAGGCCAGGTCGTGGTGCTCGACACGCGCGTGGATGACAGCCTCCGCCGCGAAGGCCTCGCCCGCGAGGTGATCAACCGCATCCAGCGAGCCCGTAAGGCGATGGACTTGGCCTACGAAGCGAGAATCGAGGTTAGCTGGAACGCCGCCGGCGATCTCGCCCAAGCGATCGAAGAGCACGCCGATCGAATCGCCGCCGAAACCCTCGCGTCGGCCTTTGCCCAGGGCGGCCCCGACACCAGTAGCGAGCACGACACCGAAATCGACGGCGACCCCCTGAGCCTGTCGATCAGCCAGGCGTAGCCGGTCGCTCAAACAGCGACAGTGTCAGCGTCGCTTCCAGCGGGGGTAGAGGGTGGCTACCAAGAGGAGGGCTGGGATCGCCAGGAGTTGGGAGGTGCTTAGGGTTAGGAGCTCGCCGCGGTCGTCGGCGCGCCAGTACTCTAGGACGAATCGGAGGATGGCGTAGAGGGCGATGAAGGTGAGCATGACTTGGCCGTCGAAGCGTTTTCGGGGACGCAGCCAGAACAGCAGAAAGCCGGTGATCGCGAGGCAGCCGAACGCTTCGTAGAGTTGCGTCGGGTGGACGGGGAGTGAGCGCAGGCGTGGCGCTTCGAGCAGCCCGGCGCGCCATTGCGATTCGCTGGCCGGTGAGAACGCAGGGAAGCTCACTCCGAAGCGGTGGTCGGTGTGTACGCCGAAGCAGCAGCCGCCGAGGAAGCAACCCATGCGACCGAACACCAAACCCAACGAGATGCTGATCGCGGCAATGTCCATGCCGCGATAGAGGGGAACGCCTTCGCGCTTCAAGAACCAGATTCCAAAAATCGATGCCGCGATGAGGCCGCCGTAGTATGTGAGACCGCCTCTCCAAAACGCGGCCCACGCAAAGCAGTCGCGCTCCGACGGCTGGCAGATTTCCCGCGTGGCGTCCCAGATGCCCTCTGCCCGCGTGCATTGTGCGGCAGTGATTTCCCACGCGACTTTCGTCGGGTCGGTGCACAAGTGAACGTAGTCCCAGAAATAGCCATCTGCGAAGACGTGTAGGACGCGGGCGCCAAGCACGCCGAAGATCACGCAGAACAGCCCCAGATCGATGAACGTGTCTGGGTTGAGTCCGTCGTGCCTTGCAAGGCGCGCGGCGAGCCAAGTCGCCGCTGCGAAGCCGACTAGCAAGAGCGTGAAATACGCCGGGATCGGTTCTCCGAAGATCTCCGCGAGGGTCGGCAGCATTCAGCCCGACCCTACCACGGCGACTCAGCTGCCAGGAGGCTCGGCGTCAGCGGCGCGTGCCTGCTTATCCCGGCGTCCATCGACGAAGCCTTCGATCAAGATCAACGCGACGCCGATGGTGATCCACGCGTCGGCGACGTTGAACGTTGGGTACGCCCACCGGTCGTTGAGATGAAAGCGGACGAAGTCGACCACGTAGCCCAACCGCACGCGGTCTACGAAGTTCCCGATGGCTCCCGAGACAATCAGCGGGACACTGATGGCGAACAGCACGCCGCCGCGGCCCGTCACGAACATCCACAAGAGAAGGATCACAGCCCCCGCCGCCGCAACGTAGAAGACGCCCTTGCGGACCAGGGTGGGCATGTCGCGCATGAACCCGAAGGCCGCGCCGCAGTTCTCGGCGTATCGAAACTCGAGGTAGCCGTCGATCAACACGACCGGTGGCCGTTGAGCCCGCT
>CALJYC010000318.1 GCA_937984275.1 uncultured bacterium
ATGCCCACTAGGCTCGCCGAAGCCCTGCAAGAAGACATCGCCCACCGACTCACAAATCGGGTGTCGGCCCAAGACCTGATCGCTCGGCAGAGCACGCCGCCCCCGTGGTCGGTGCGCCCAGGGCCCGACGTTCCCACACACATCAGCGTCGATAACAACGCGTCGTCGAGATACACGATTGTCGATGTGTTTACTCGAGACCGGGTGGGCCTCCTGCACGAAATCGCGCGCACGCTCCATCAGCTGGATCTCACCATTTCGCTTTCCAAGGTGAATACGGAGGGGCAGAGCGTCGCCGACGTGTTCTACGTCGCAGACGCGGACGGGAACAAGGTCGAAGACCCCGACCGCATGAAGCGCCTGCAACGAGTGCTTCGCGATCGCATCCTAGCTCTCCACGCTCGCGCCGAGGAGCCGTGAAGACGGTAGACGGTCCCGGGCTTCGGTGGCTACTCCTCGTCCTGCTCGTCTCGGCGTGCGGCTCCACTCCAAGCGCACCGGCTCGACCACAACCGGTCAGCGTGGTCAGCCGTCCCGCGGCAAGTCCCGATGTGTTGCGCGGAGAGCGTCTGCTCGCCGAAGGCGACGTGTCCGAAGCCAAGCGCGTCTTCGAGCAGGCGCTCGCCGACGACCCGAACGACCCGCGCGCGTGGCTCGACCTGGGACTGGTGCATGAGGCGACGGGTGACTTTGCATCGGCCGAAAAGGCGTACCGCCGGGCGACCGAGGTCGACGGCAACTTTGCAGAGGCGTTCAACAACCTCGGCGTGCTTTTGCGCGAAGGCGGCAAGCTGGGTGAGGCGACTACGATGCTCGAGCGCGCCGTCGCCTTGGACCCGCAGCTTGCGGCCGCGCGATTCAACCTCGGTCTCGCCTACGAAGAGCAGGGGAAACTCGCCGAGGCCGAGCACGAATACATCGCGACGATCGACCTGCTTCCGAACGACCCCGTCCCCCGGATCAACCTCGCGATGATGCTGCTCGATATGGCGCGGCCCGAGGACGCCGCAGTGCAGCTTCGAGCCGCTCGACCGATGATTCGTGGTGACGTCCTGCTCTCCATTGCGGTCGGGGAGGGCTTCCGGCGGTGTGGGCTGCCGGAGGAAGCCGTCCCGGTGTTGCGCACGGCGTTGAACCAAGCGTCCGATCCACCTCCCACGGAGCTTCTCGCCGAGCTGGCATTGGCCTACTATGCCACTGATGATCTCGGCGCCGCCGAAGCGACGATGCGGCGCGCCGTGGGGCAAAATCAGCTCGACCCTGCGCTACAATATGCATACGGCTCGATCCTCGCCAAGCAGGGTCAGCTTGGGAAGGCACGGGCGCATCTGAGGCGCGCCGCCAAGCTCGATCCTGACGGTCCCTACGCCGACCGGGCGCGCGCACGACTCGAAGCGCTCAAGAAGTAACCGGCTGAAAGCCCAAGCCGACCAGGAACACTTCGTAGCTCTCGTCTCGGGTAGCTTTCGGACGAATGATCCGCACTTTGTCGAAGACCTCACGCACGGCGTTGCGCGCGTCTTCGAACTCGGCGCCCTGGAAGATCTTAGCCACGAAGGTGCCGCCGGGTTTGAGCACGGTCTTGGTCAACTCCAGAGCGCGCATCACGAGCTCGTAGCTTCGGTACTGGTCGGCATGTCGCTGCCCGCTCGTCTTCGGCGCCATGTCGCTGATCACGAGATCAAACGGCCCCCCCAAGGTGCCGGGATCGACTTGGAAGGCGTCGAGGGTGAGAATCTCGGCCTGGGGCGGCAGAGCGACCCTGGCTTCATTGAGATCGATTCCAAGGACGCGTCCGCTTGGTCCGACGCGCTCCGCCGCATAGAGCGTCCAGGAGCCGGGGCTAGCCCCGAGATCGAGAACGCGCTGGCCCTTCTTGAAGAGACCCACGCGTCGGTCGATTTCCTGAAGCTTATAAACCGAGCGAGCAGGATAGCCTTCACGCCGCGCGCGGCGCCCGTGGTGATCCTGCTTGCGGCGAGGGGGCAGTTAGCCCTCTTCGGTGGCTTCCGGTTCCGGTGCGGCTTCTTCTTTGGCCGGAGGCTCAGGAAGCGGCATCGCCGCCTTCTTGATGGAGCCCTTCACCGTGAGGAAACCGTTTCGCGAGCCCGGAACCCCACCGTCGACGAGAACGATGTTCTCGTCGGACAGCACCTTGACGATGCGAAGGTTCAGAATGGTAGTCTTCTTGTTGCCGTGTTGGCCGGGCATCTTCATGCCGCGATGCGTGCGACCGGGGGTCATGTTCATGCCGATCGATCCGCCGTGGCGCTTGGCCTCGTGCGTGCCGTGACCGACCGTGCCGGCGCCGGCGAAGTTGTGACGCTTCATGACTCCGGTGAAGCCGCTACCCTTGCTCGTGCCGGAGACGTCGACGAACTGACCATCCTGGAAGATGTCGGCGACCCCCAGAGCCTGACCCACCTCGAAGCGCTCGAGGAGCGACTCATCGACGCGGAACTCGCGAACGACGCGCGATGCCTCGACACCGGCCTTCTTGAATTTGCCAGCTTCGGGCTTGCTCACCAGCTTCTCACGACGGCTGCCAAAGCCGAGCTGAAGGGCGGCGTAACCGTCTTTGTCTGGAGTGCGCTTACCCACCACGACGCAGGGCCCTGCCTTGATTGCAGTGACGCGTCGTACCTCCCCGTCGTCG
Source organism: uncultured bacterium (assembly GCA_937984275.1). Taxonomy (GTDB): domain Bacteria; phylum Myxococcota_A; class Polyangia; order Polyangiales; family Houyiibacteriaceae; genus SG8-38. The sequence goes on from CALJYC010000318.1 coordinate 2,657, forward strand.
AGGAAGATTTGGGTATTGCCAAGCTTGGTGCCGATGAGGCCGGGATTCGTATTCACAGGTCTTCTCCCCGGGAAAAGGGCCGCAAAGATAGTGATGCGCGAGGGCGAGTCAAGGCGGATGCGGTCTGCCGCCCGAACGCCCGATTACTCTCGAATTCCGAAGATTCGGAGCGCGTTTTCATAGGTGGCTTGGGCAAGGGCCTCTGGGTCGACTCCACGGAGCTCCGCGATCCGTCCTGCCGTATAGGCTACGTACGCGGGTTCATTGCGTTTTCCTCGCCTGGGGATCGGAGCGAGATAGGGGGCGTCGGTCTCGATGAGAAGGGCGTCCGCGGGCTGTTTGAGGGCGGCTTCCTGAACCGCGACCGCCTTCTTGAAGGTGACGATCCCGCTGAACGAGGAGACGAAACCCAGATCGAGCGCGGCGGAGGCGAAGGGCGCGTCCTCGCTGAAGCAGTGGATGATGCCGCCCACGTCCTTGGCCTGCTCTTCGCGCAGGATCTGAAGCGTCTGCTTCGGCGCTGACCGCGTGTGGATGACCAGGGGCTTCCCGAGCTCCTTGGCGATCGCGATCTGTCTTCGGAACGCCTCTTCCTGGGCGGCGTGGGGGGAGTGGTCGTAGTGGAAGTCGAGGCCGGTCTCCCCGATCGCGACCACGGCTGGGTCGGCGCCCGCGTCACGTACTGCGTCGCAGAGCTCATCGTCGAGGTGTTTGGCATCGTGCGGATGAACGCCCACGGTGGCGGAGATTCGATCCGGGTACCGCCGCGCGAGCTCGATCGCCGACATCACCGAAGTGACGTCGTTTGCGCACCCGATCGTGGTGATGCGCCGCACGCCTGCGTCGTTCGCGCGATCGAGCACAGCATCGAGCTCTTCGAGAAGGCGCGGGTCGTCCAAGTGGCAATGGGTGTCGAAGAGCATCGTGGGCTTTCGCTACACAGGTTGGTTCGCTTGGTGGAGCGAAGCAAGCAAGGCCTTGGCGTCTGCGCTTTTCGGGGCGAGCTGCTCGAGCGCGGCCTCGTAGACGGGACGTTCTGCCTTCCGGCTTCGTCGAAACGCGCGAGCTAGGTCGGGCACGAGCGAGGTGAGCCCGAGTTCGCCGACCAGCTGTACCGCGTACTGCCTACCTTCGATGCGCCAGCTTCGAACCAGCTTCCGAATCACTTCGATGCCCGCCGGGTCACCGAGGCGGACCAGAGCGCGTGCGGCAGCCGCGCGCAAGATCGGGGAGCGCCAGCGATGTTTAGCTAAGCGCATGAGCGCTCCCAACGAATCGCGGTCTTCGAGGTCGCCGAGCGCAAGGGCCGCAGGGAAGGCACGGTCCGGCCGGCTGAGGGCGGCACGCAGCGTCGGGAGGCCTCTGCCATCGCCCAACGCCGCGAGCGCCGTCGCCGCGGCGAAGCGAACCGCGTCCGAGGGGTCGTCGAGCAAGCCTGCAACCGCGTCTACGTTCCCGGTCGCGCCGAGCTCGCCCAGACATTGCACGGCGAGCAGGCGGACTTCGTCATCTTCGTCGCTCAGGCCTCGAGCAATTCGATCGGCATGACCTGCGCCCAGGTAGGACAACGTCCAAATCCCCGAGAAGCGCATCTCGGGGCGAGAATCGTCGAGTAGCGAAGCAATCGCATCGGCCCCTTCGTCGGGAGCAACCCGGCCGGCGGCCAGCACCGCCACTTGACGCGCGCCCATGTGCGGGTCGTCGAAGGCTTCGAGCAAAGTGCCCAGCCCCTCGAACGCGGCGAGCGTCCCAAGCGACTCGTACGCAGCCTCGCGCACGGCACCGACCTCGTCCTTCGCCAGGATCAGCAAGCCCTGCACAGCTTCGTCTCTTCGTTCTGGAGGCGGCTCACCGAGGCGCGCCGCAGCGGCGCCGCGAAAACGCGGTTGTTGAGCTCGCACGTCGCGCAGCGCTGCCTCGAACGTTGGTGCGAGCGGCGGGATCACTTCGCGGGGGACCCCGGCTCGACGTCTTTGTCGACGCCGAGGATGCTCAGGCCACTTTCGTCACTCGCCGCAAGCACCATCCCTTGAGACTCCAGCCCCATGAGCTTGCGGGGCTTCAGGTTGGCGACGATCACTACGCGCCGGCCGATCAAATCCTCGGGTGCATAGTGCTCGGAAATGCCGGCTAGAATCTGGCGCGGCTCCGTTTCGCCAGCGTCGACGATCAGCCGGAGGAGCTTCTTGCTCTTTTCGACCTTCTCCGCCTCTTTGACCACGGCCACGCGAAGGTCGACCTTCGTGAAGTCGTCGAACTCGATGAACTCGTCTTTGCGTTGCTCGGTCTCTGTCATGGCGGGGGCTTTCTTCTTGTCGGCGGGAGCAACCTCGACTCCGAGCCGCTCCAAAATCGATCGTTCCTGACTTTCGTCGAACCGCGGAAAGAGTGGGGTAGCGGTTTTAGTTCGGGTGCCCGCCCGCAGCCCGCCCCAGGCGCTCGGCCAGAGGTCGACCTGCTCCGTCGGAAGCAGCGGAGCCATCCCGAGTTGCTCGCGAAGCTCGTTGCACTTCTCGGGCATCACGGGGAACAACATCACTGAAAGCCAACGCAGCGTTTCGAGCACGGTGTAACAGACCTGCTCCAGCCGCGTCTTGTCGTCTTGCTTGGCGAGCTTCCAGGGCTCGGTCGAGTCGACATACTTGTTGGCCGCCGAAACGAGCTCCCAAATGGTGTCCAGGGCGCGGTGGAAGGCGAGCGCTTCGATGTGCTTCCCGGCCTGTTGCGAGGCCGCGCTGGCCTTGTCGATCAGCTGCCGGTCGATCTCCTCGAGGGAATCGAGGTCCACGTTTGGGACGCGGCCGTCGAGGCTCTTCTTCACGATGCTCGCCACGATCCGGTTCATCAGATTGCCGAGGCCGTTGGCGAGCTCCCCGTTGTACCGATTGAGCAAGTTGCGATGGTTGAAGTCACCATCGTGGCCGAAGCCGACTTCGCGCATGAAGTAGTACCGCAGCACATCGGCTCCGAACGCCTCGACCAACGGTCCCGGCGGAAGGAAGTTGCCTAGCGACTTGGACATCTTCTCGCCGTTGACCGTGAGCCAACCGTGCGCCCAGATCTGCGTCGGAAGCCGGATTCCTGCGCTCATCAAGAACGCAGGCCAGTAGATGGCGTGAAAGCGGAGAATGTCTTTGCCGACGATATGCGTGATCGTCCCCGAGGACTGCCAGAACTCGTCGTAGAGCGGGGCTTTGCCTTGTTCAGCCGGCCCCCCGAGCGCGCTCACGTAGTTCATCAAGGCGTCGAGCCACACGTACACGACGTGTTCCGGGTCCCCGGGCACCGGGACGCCCCAGCGGAAGCTCGTCCTCGAGATCGACAAATCACGCAAGCCTTCTTTGACGAACGACTTCACCTCGTTGAACCGCGCTTCGGGTTGGACGAAATCCGGATGCGCTTCGTAGAAGTCGAGGAGCGGCTGCGTGTAGTTGCTCAGCCGGAAGAAGTAGCTGCGCTCTTTGATGCGCTCGACCGGCTTCTGATGAATCGGGCAGAGGTTGCCTTCCAGCAGCTCTTTCTCGGTCTTGAAAGACTCGCACCCGACGCAATACCAATCTTCGTAGTCGTCGAGATAGATGTCGCCGCTGTCCTGCATCAGCTTCCAGAGCGCTTGAACGTTCTCGCGGTGCTGGGGCGAGGTCGTGCGAATGAAGCCGTCGTGGGCGCACCCAAGCTCTTCCCAGGCGGAGCGGAAGGGTGCTGCCATTCGGTCGACGAAGTCTTGCGGGGCGAGGCCCTCTTCCTTCGCGCGGCGCTCGATCTTCAAGCCGTGTTCGTCGAGGCCCGTCAGGAAGTACGCAGGCCTGCCTCGAAGGCGCGCATACCGTGACACCACGTCCGCGGCCACCGTGGAGTACGCGTGCCCGATGTGGGGCCGATCGTTGACGTAGTAGATCGGTGTGGTGACGTAGAAGGGGCGAACCATTGCGCGCCCGAGACTAGCCAAAATCGGCAGAGACGCCACCTAGCGTAGGTTTCGCAGACCAAACAGCAGCGAGTCCAGCGCTACCTGCCGATTGGCGTTCCGCTGCATGGACCGCACGCAGTCGTGAATGAGGGAGACTCGAGCGGCCGCCGCGCTCGAAGAGGTCGAGGCCGCCCGTTCCTGGAGCTCTTGTCCCCGCGCCGAGAACCCGAGGTCTTCGGCTGGAAGACCGAGGGAGGTCACTGCGAGGTCCCGGTAGAACGTCTGGAGCGTGAGTAGGGCGAGCTCGAGGTTATCCCGCCGGGCCAGCTGCTCGGCGAGCTCGACCAGCGCCCCCGGGCCGGACCCGCGAACCGCGTCGTCGACCGACATCACCAGATCGGTCAACGCGTCCACCGCACCGTCACTGGCCAGCGCGAGCGCGAGGTCGGCCCGGCCTGCGCTCAATGCGATCGCCGGTGCGATCGAATCCTCGGGGACGCCTTCGGACCGCAAGATGTCGCGCAGAACCGCGTTGGGGAGACGCCCGAAGCGGACCCGTTGGCAGCGCGAGCGAATGGTTGGCAGGAGCGAGTCAGGGCGCTCCGAGGTGAGAATGAAGTGCACGTTCGGGCGCGGTTCCTCCAGGGTCTTGAGTAGGGCGTTGGCCGCCTCAGGCTGGAAGACGGGGAACGAGACGTCCGCCTCGGGAAAGATGAAGAAGGTCGAGGCTGCTTCGAAGGGCGCGAACTGCGCGAGCGGCAGGATCTCGGTGCGGAGAACCTCGACCTGGATGTTGCGCTTGCCTTCATCCCGCGGCCGGAACACGCGCACGTCGGGATGCGATCCCGATTCAATGCGCTCTGCGATGTGCGCATCGCCCGCCGCGACGACGTCGGTCGCAAACGCAAGGGCGGTGCGCTCCTTCCCGACGCCACTGGGGCCATCGAAGACGTAGGCCGACGCGACACGGCCGTGCTCGCGCGCCCGCAGCAGTGCTCGAACGGCGCCATCCTGGGCCCGCACCGACCGCAGCGCGCTCACGGGCCGGAGCCTCCGGCGAAAATTGAAATCGCGATCGTTTGCACCGCGTCCACCACTTCGTCCGCAGAGAACGCATCGGGATCGACGAACGCCTGCATCACCAACCCATCGAGCAGCCCTATGACGATTCGTGGCAATAGGTCCAGCGAAATCCGCGGCTCGAGGCCCAGCGACACTAGATTCTCTTCGAGGTAGTCACGGATTTGGTGAGCGCCCAGCTCGTAGAACTCTGCCAGCTTTGGCCGAAGAGCTTCGTCGTAAAGGCTCAGCGCGATCAGGTCCGCGACGACCAAGGCTTCGTCGGTGCGCTCGGCTCGCGTTGCCCAGAGCTCTTCGAGCGACTTCCGAAGTGCTTCGAACGGGTTGTCCGACGGGGACCACGCCTGCACGGTGCGCGCTTGGACGACGTTGCACGCCGTTTCGAGGACGGCGTGAATCAGTGCCTCCTTGGTCGGGTAGTGATAGTGCAGAGCGCCCTTGCTCATGCCCGCTTCTTTGGCGATCTCGAGCAGGCTGGTCCTGGCGTACCCCTGGCGCGCGAGGACACGTATTGCCGCGTCGATGATCTGCTGGGAGCTGACTGCGCTCTTTGCGTACGCCATGGATTGAGGACAATGACGCCTGCTCCTGGGGCTCGTCAACCGCTTGTGCTAGAGCCGCCCGGTGAGTGAACAAGGTCAGTCGCTAACGCGCCTCGTCGAGCTGATGCGCACATTGCTCGGTCCGAACGGCTGCCCGTGGGATCGCGAGCAGACGCTCGAGACCCTCCGGCAGTACGTGATCGAGGAAGCGCACGAGGTCGCGGACGCGATTGACCACGGAACGCCAGAGATGCTCAGGGAAGAGCTCGGCGACCTTCTGCTGCAGGTCGTCTTCCAGGCCGCGCTCACCGACCGAAAGGGATGGTTCGACATCGACGGTGTGGTCGATGCGATTTGCGAGAAGCTCGTTCGCCGGCACCCGTGGGTTTTCGGGGACGAAGAGGTCGAGGACGCCAGTGGGGCCATCAACAGTTGGGAAGCGATCAAGGCCAAGGAAAAGAAAGAACGCGGCGCGCTCAGCGGGGTGCCGGTTGCGTTGCCGAGCCTTCTGCGCGCAGTCCGCATCGGCGAAAAGGCTAGCGCGGTCGGCTACGACTGGCCCGACGCGGGTGGTCCGCGTGACAAGGTCGACGAAGAGCTGAAGGAGCTCGACGAGGCGGCAGAGAACAAAGACATGGCCGCACTCGAGCACGAGCTCGGTGATCTCTTGTTCGCCCTCGCGACCTATGGCCGCAAGCAGGGGCTGGACCCGGAAGCCGCGCTTCGCGCTTCCCTCAATCGGTTCTCCTCGCGATTCCGGCATTGTGAGGTCGCGGCCCAAGCCGAGGGCAAGAGCCTCAGAGAGTACGACGAGCCTCAGCTCGACGAGATGTGGGAGCGCGCCAAGGCCGTCGAACGCAAGCGGTAGCGCTAGGGCCGTTCTACGATCCGAGAACGACTACAAGCGTTCTTCGGGAAACGGCATCACCGCCTGAATCGAGTCTGCGCCCAGGAGCAGCATCAGCAATCGGTCGACCCCAAGCGCGTTGCCGCCGCTTTCAGGCATACCCCGCTCCAGGTCGTCGAGAAACCGCTCGTCGATCGGATAGATCGGAGCACCCGCTGCTCGGCGCTCCGCCTGGTCTCGTTGGAAGCGCCGGCGCTGTTCCGTCGCGTCGGTCAGCTCACCAAAGCCATTGCACAACTCCACGCCGCGGAAGAACACCTCGAACCGGTCCGCCATTCCGTTGGGTTTGAGCCTTGCAAGCGACGCCATCGAGGATGGCCAATCGGTTACGATGATGGGCCGCTCGTTGCCGAGACGTGGCTGGACCTCCTCGACCCACACGCGAAAGAACTGCTCCTCGTCCTGCACCAACGTATCGAGCGCCGCGTTCGCATGAAACTGCAGCGCCTCGTCGACGGTCAACCGTTGCCACGGCGGCTGGAGCTCGGGGGCGGGTTGATCGAGCGCGCTCGCGACGAAAGCCACCAGCTCCTCGGTGTCACGGATCACGTCGTCCGAGGTCGCATTGGCGCGGTACCACTCGAGCATCGTGAACTCGCGCTCGTGATGCCGGCCGTGCTCTTCGGCGCGGTAGCTTCGGCACAACTGAAAGATTCGTTCGGCTCCTGCGCTCAGCAGGCGTTTCATTTGATACTCGGGGCTCGTCGCCAGCCAACCGACCGGCTCTCCCTTCGGGGCCCTCACCTCGAACGCCGCAAGATGCACGTCGAGCCCTGGGCAGGGCACGATTGCCGGCGTCTCTACCTCCAGGAACTCGCGTTCTTCGAAGAAGCGCCGAATTGAGCCGAGGAGCACGGCGCGCAGCGCCAAGACCTGAAGGACCGCAGGATCGGCTGGCGCCGCCACTCGAGCACTCAGCCTTTGACGCGCTCCACGTAATCCCCCGTGCGCGTGTCGACCTTCAACTTGTCGCCTGTGTTGACGAAAAGCGGCACATTGACCTGTAGACCCGTCTCACAGGTCGCAGGCTTCGTGGTGTTGCCGCTGGAGTCGCCCTTGAACCCGGGTTCTGTCTCGCTCACCAACAGCTCGACGAACGTCGGGGGCGTCACGCCGATAGGACGGCCCTCGAAGAGCATGATGTCCACCTCGGTGCCATCGAGGAGATAGTACACGTTGTCCCCGAGCTGTTCGTTTGACAGCGAGATCTGTTCGTAGCTCTGCGTGTCCATGAAGACTCGAGCGTCGCCCTCGGGGTAGAGGTACTGCATCGTGCGCTCTTCAGTGTCGGCCTTTTCGAGCTTCTCACCGCTCTTGAACGTCCGATCGATGACCGCGCCGGTCATCATGTTCTTGATGCGGGTGCGGATGAAGGCTTGGCCTTTGCCCGGCTTCACGAACTGGTGGTCGACGACGGCAAAGGGCACGCCGTCGATCAGCATTTTGAAGCCCTTCTTGATGTCTGAGGTATCTGCCATTGATTCAGTTCTCGCGGATTTTCTGGGACGCCATGAGGAGGTCGCTGGGTTGATTGGGTTTTTCGCTGTTCTCGGCCGTGACCTGAACCTCGAACTCGCGCCACGAGGTCGGGATCGATGCGCGACCGACCTGGGTCTCGGCATCATAGTCGAGCGCCTGCTGATACACCGGATGCTCGCCGATTGGGGCGAACCAAACGATATAGTGTGTCAGGCCGAGCTCGACCTTCTCGGGGGCGACGAGGTGGTCCAGCGTCACCGTCACGAGGATTTGCCCGCCGTCGATTTTCTCGACGTCGATTTCCCCATGTGCCGCTGGCACGTAGGCGCTGCCCACCAACGCGTAGTCGGCAGGTGGATTGCAGCTTGCGATCATCGAAACCACGATCAGCGAGATAAGGCGAAGCCCCACGGTATCCTCCACGGCTCGGCTTGTAGGCGGCCCGTCTGGCCCCGTCAAGCGCCTGCCCTTGCCTCGAGTCCGGGTCGGTTGTACTCCGGGTTTCATGCGGGACGTCGACGACGAGGTGCGCCAGATCAAGAAGGAGATCGTCGAGAGCCGGGGCCTCATCATCAAGACCAACAACCTGGTCAATGCGCTCGGTGCCGACATCAAATCGATCGCCAAGCGCCAGGCGGGGTACGAGCGACGGCTGAACTGGAACAGCGGCGTCGCAATCGCGGTGATTGGCGTACTTTCCTTCGTTGGATTGAAGCTCTACTTCGACGCGCAGATCGGCGGCGTTCGCTCCGAGATGACAGATGCCGAGACCACGGTCGAAGAGCTTCGCGGCGACCTAGGAGACGAGGTTCGTCGCGCCTCGGACCGGGCAACCGCTGCTGCCAAGGCAGCGAGGTACTACGATCTGATTCGCGCCCGGAAGCGCGTCGAGGTCGTGCGAGAGTACCCGGCGATGGCCAAGGAAGCGTTGTCACCAGCGGAGGCCGCCGTGTTCCGGGACTTCGAGCAGAAGTTCCGACAGGATCTCTCGCTGGAGGCGTATCAAAAGGGACTCGCGCTCGTCGAGGGGAAGAAGTACGCGGAGGCGATCAAGCGCTTCGAGGAGGCGATCGAGCTGCACCCGAATGGCTCACACATTCCTGCCGTCAAGCACGGCCTCGCGCTGGCGCTACGCAAGGAGAAGCGGTCCGCGGAGGCGCTCGTACTTGCGCAACAGGTAGCCGACCAAACGACGGACAACGCACTGCAACCTGACGGCTGGTGGCTCGTCGCGCTATGCGCGCGCGATGTCGACGATCTGGATACAGCGCGTGACGCGCTCAAGATTCTGATCAAGAAGTGGCCGAGATCGGCGTTGTCTCGCGAAGCGAGGCCGCTGCTCCGCGAGGTGACGCGCGAGGCGTACCTCGGGAAGACGTCCACGCCTGCCGCACCGGCAGGCACTCCCGAGTGAGATCGGGCGAAAGCATCGCGCTTCGACTCCGCCCCCAACGTGTGCCACGTTGTTTATTGATGGCCCGGCCGCGTGTTGCATTCGTAGGTTCCGGGGGCGCCGCAAAAGGCGTGGCGCACATTGGTGTGCTCCGCGCGATGCAGGAGCTCGGTATCGAAGCCGATATCTGCGTAGGAGCTTCGGCCGGCGCGATCGCCGGCGCCTTCTATGTCCAGGGCTACACGCCAGCGCAGATGATCGACTGGTTTCGCCCCTTCTGGCAGCGAGGTCTCGAATCTCCGCCCTTGAAGGCTCGTTATTTCCTCGGCCTGCCGAATCAGGAGCAACGGCGGAGCTGGGGCTATCTCAGCAGCGGCCTTCTCTCGATCGACCGCTTCGAGCGCTTCGCCGCCGAGCAGCTGCCGACGGACGATTTTCGCGACCTCGACAAGCGTCTGCTCATCACCGCCGCCGACATCGATGGCCGCGGCCGCGTGGTGTTCGGACGCGGATACCGTGACGACGTGCCCATCAGCAAGGCGTTGGCCGCTTCGACATGCGTGCCGGGGCTCTTCCGCCCGCATCGCATCGGCGACCGCTTCTACGTCGACGGGGAAGTCGTTCGCACCCTGAGTATCGACTTGGCAGTCGAGGCCGGCGCCGACGTCGTCGTCGTCTCGAACGTATACCGCCCCCACGTCGGCCGCGTCGGAAGCCCGTCACTCGTCCACCAGGGCGGCCTTGCAGTAGCTCGCCAAGCGTTGAACATCATCCTCAACGAAAAAGAGAAGCGTGGCATCGATTTGATCCACAAGATGTATCCGCAGATTCAGGTCCTCGTGGTCTCACCGGATCTCGGCCGTTTGCCCTTTACGTCGCGACTGCATGCGAGGACGATGCTGCGACGCGGCTATCGCGACGCCCTACGCATTCTCGCAAAGGCGAAGCGCCGCGGCGTATTTGAAGTAGCCCCGAACGTCCGCAGCATCGGCGAAGCGTAGGATTCAGAACCGGGGCACGGCGCAACACGACACGGGGTTCCGCCGGACGGGTCGGCTTGCAAAGGTGGCCGGATGCACTGGGGAGCTTTGGCCACGCAAGCCTCCCCTCGGAGCTCGCGCCAATCGGAGCGCTTTGCTGCCTGACCGATTGTCACTCACACGCCGACTCCACCCCGTGTCGCGTTCCCCCGTGCCCCTCCACACGTAGACATCCACGAAAATGGGGACAGTCCCCTTTT
>CALJYC010000319.1 GCA_937984275.1 uncultured bacterium
CGACGAGGAACGCCATCGGACAGGCTTCATAGAGAAGTCGGAGCTTGCCCTGCTTGTTCTTCACATCTGGCGGATACACGAAGATACCGCCGCGCAGCAGAGTCCTGTGGAGGTCGGCAACCATGGCGCCGATGTAACGCATGCCGTAGGCCTTCTTGCCCTCGGAGGGCGCCTTGATCCAGTCGACCCACTTCTGAATGCCTTCATCCCACTTGTGGTAGTTGCCCTCGTTGATTGAATAGATGTTACCCCGCTGCGGAATCCGGATCTTCGGATGTGACAAGAAGAACTCGCCGACGCCGGGGTCGTACGTGAACCCATCGACTTGATCGCCGGTCGAGTACACCAACATGTTTGACGACCCATAGATCACGTAGCCGGCAGCCACGATGTCGCTGCCCGGTTGCAGCAGATCTTTCAATGTCCCCGGCTCACCATCTGGCGTGAGGCGGCGGTGAATCGAAAAGATGGTTCCGATCGACGCGTTGATGTCGATGTTGCCCGAGCCGTCCAGAGGGTCGAACTGAAGTACGTACTTCCCCTGTGGGTACTGCGATGGGATCTGGATTGGCTCTTCGACCTCTTCGCTTCCCATCACGCAGACATGCCCGCCTGCCTCGACCGTGCTCACGATCGTGCTGTTGGCGAAGTCGTCGAGCTTCTGGACCTGCTCGCCCTGGACGTTGGTGGTGCCGGTGCGCCCGAGGATGCCCGAGAGCCCCGCTTTGCTGACGCGGCTGCCTATGATTTTCGCGGCCAGGCTGATCTGCTGGAAAAGCCCCGTGAAATCACCCGTGGCGTCGGGCATCCGACGCTGGCGGTCGAGCAGGTGTCGCTCCAGGGTAGTTCCGATGGGGCTTTCGTGTGCGGGGCCTATCGATACTGAGCTGCTCATCGCTGCGGGGCATACCAGAGCGCTTGAAAGGGCGCTAGGACTCCCCAAATTGGGATATCAATCCGCGGTTGTGATATTGTAAACTTACCGTGGTGGGGAAGCTGTGACGAACTTCCATAATTGGTTGGAGGCTGTGCGGAAGCGGCGATCGGGGATTCCCCGCGTCCGCAGCCCGAGGGGCCTGCCCGGCGTTCTCGCCCGAGGCGATCTCAGCGTGGTCTACCAGCCGATCGTCTCTCTCACCACGATGGAGCCGTTCGCGTACGAAGCGCTCGTCCGAAGTGACTCGCCGCACTGGGTCAACCCGCCGCAGCTTTTCGACGAGGCGATCAAGTCCGGGTACGTCGGCGTGCTCGGCCGCGCGATTCGCGAGCTGGCGACGACCCACTGCGCCGGGATGCCGCTGTTCCTCAATGTTCATCCGAACGAGTTCGACGAGTCGTGGCTCGTTCAGCCTGACGACCCGATCTTCACACATGACCAGCCGATCTATCTCGAGGTGACCGAATCGGTCCCGCTGACTCACTTCGCGTACTGTCACAGCGTCCTTCGCGAGATCCGCGGCAAAGGCGTATCGCTTGCGGTCGATGATCTCGGCGCCGGCTACTCGAACTTGAAGTACATCGTCGACCTCAATCCGGAGATCGTGAAGCTGGATCGAACGTTGATTGCGGACCTTGCCGACGACCGTCGCGCGCAGATCTTGGTTCGCCACATCGTGCGGCTCTGCCACGAGCTCGGGGCGCAGGTGGTTGCCGAGGGCATCGAGCAGGAAACGGAAATGAAGGTGGCCGTCGATTGTGGCGCCCACTTCGGACAGGGCTACTACTTCGCGCGCCCAGCGTATCCCGCACCTGGTGTCAGCGCGACGCCGCGGGCCGTGATGAGCAAGGGCGCCTGAGCGACGCCACTCAGAACGGGACGGACTGGTAGCTGACGTCGCCGGCTTCGTGGCCTTGGACTTCGAGGATCGCGCTCACGCGCTGGCCTTCGGGCCCACGTTGCATGGCGACGACGAGGTCGACCGCGCTCCCAACCAACTGCGCAACACAAGCTCGTTCCGCCCCGCCACATCCCGCGGCCAGCATGAGACCTTCGATGGCGTCTTTGGTGCTCCAGCAGTGCACCCCGAGGAGGTGCCCCGGTTCACATCCGAGCACCGCGGCCAGCGCGGTCATCGTGTCTGCGCCGGCGAGGTCATTGATCACGAGGTGCTCGGCCTGCAGGCGTGTTCCGTGCTCGATCGCTTCTCGGAGCGGGATGCCTGAATCGGCGGCTGTCAGCGAGATCATCCGGTCCCGATCGATGTCGAGGTCGGGAACCGCCTCGACGGCGACTGCGTTTGCAGTCTCCGGCAGCTCGCGGGCCAACGCCGACATCACCTCGGTGACGCCAGAGCCTCGAGGACCGGCAACGACGATGTTGCGGCATTCTGCAATGGCCTTCGCCAAGTACGTGGCGGCATCGGTGCTCATCCAGCCGGCCTCGGCCAGTTGCTCGAGCGACTTGGCGCTGCGGATGCGGAGCTCGATCACGGGGCCCCTCACCACCAGGGGCGGCTGCATGATCGTGAGCCTCGGACCAAACGAGAGCCGTCCGTGAAGGACGGGTTGAGCTTCGAGTGTTTGGCCGGTCCCAGCAGCTAGGCGTCGCGCGACTCTACGCAGCGCCCCTTCCGATGAGAACTTCAGCGGCGCCGCTTCGAGGCCTTCACCTCTGTCGACGAACACGTGCGCAGGGCCGTTCACGACCACCGTGCGAACCGACTCGTCCGAAAGAACATCATCGAGCGCGCCCAAGCCGACCGCTTCGTGCAGCGCAACATGTGCCACCTCGCGCATGTCGATGTCGGCATTCACCGAGCCGTCGGTTTGCATCGAGAGGAACGTTTCCGCGATTGCGGCGCGCGCGGCCGACCAGCGTTCCTGATTCTTCATTGCAGCCGGATCTATGTTCTCGATGTCCATCCGCTCGGAGAGACGACTCAACAGCGCGCCAAGCGGGTCGGCAATGGGAAACCCGGTTTCCGTTTTCGCACGCAGCTCCGCCGCGCCGGTCTCTCTGCGCTCGATCCGAGGCGGTAGGCTCGTGGCTCGCGCGTCCTGGGGCCCTGGCGTTCTGGAGTCCGAGGGCATCGAGCGGCGCGCGCCCATGGGACGCCGCACCGGCATGGAACTCTGAGGTGGCATCGGTTGCTTCGTTGGCAGGGGCGGCGGCTCGGAAACACGTGGAGCGGAGCTCGCCCGCTCCGAGCCGTCGTCCGAGGGCTCCACGGTAATGATGAAGTCTGCGATGTAGATCTTGTCGCCATGCTTGAGCGACTGCGGCGTGCTGATCTTGCGACCGTTGACCCACGTTCCGTTGGTGCTGTTGAGGTCGACGACGACCGCTTGTTCGCCCTTTAGAGTCAACCGCGCATGCTGCTTGGAAACATTGCGTTTGGACAGGACGATGTCGTTGCCCTGGACGCGTCCAACGGTCAGCTCCGGCTTCGAAAAATCGAGCGTCCGTCGCGCGCCCCCCTCGTCGGTGATCACAACCGCGTACATATCGCCGTTCATTCAAAAGGTGAGCGCGCCTCGCGTCAAGTCACTGCCAATTCTCGCCCCGCGGGCTGAGAGCGCCTTCCCCAGCTCACCCGCTCGGCCTATTTTACTATATCTCTGAAATCATTGAGGATTTTTGCTTTTTGGGGTCGTCTTGAGCCCGATTAGGGTTAAAAAAACCGAAGGCTCCAGTGGGAATCCGTACCACCGGACGGGTCAACTGGGGTAGCGTACGCCGCATGCCGGGAGGGTTTCTGATTGTCGAGGACGAGCCGACGCTGGCTCGGACGCTTGCTCGTACATTTGGGCGTCACGGTCCTGTTGAGGTCGTGTACAGCATGGCGGCCGCCCGGGACAAGTTGGAGAAGCACTCGGAGTGGACCGGTGTCGTCTTGGACCTGATTCTGCCCGACGGATACGGTTTGGATCTGCTCGCGGAGATCCGGCGCATCCACGGCGCGCTGCCCGTGCTCGTTCTGACCGGCGAGCTCAATCGTGATGTAGTTAACAAAGTTCAGACGATGCGAGGCGAGTACGTCTGCAAGCCGGCGTCTGCGGACAACCTCAATCCGTTCATCCAGCGCGCGCTCGCGCAGGAGCGAGTAGACGACGCGGCAATCGGCCAGCGCATCGAGCACCTGGCGCGGCAGCTGAAGCTCACCCGCCGGGAGACCGAGCTGCTGACGCTTTCTGTCGACGGCCTGTCGCGCAAAGAGCTCGCCGAAGCCCTCGGCGTCGCCGAGAACACAGTCAAGGCCCAGATTCGCTCGCTACTCAAGAAAAGCGGCGCGAGAAGCTTGGCGACCCTGGCGCAAAAGGTCATCAAAGGCGCGACCCGCGACTCGGTGCCGCCCGGCGAGCCTGCGAGCATTACCGACGGTTAGTGGAGCTGGCGGGTAGGACGGCCGATACGGTGGTTGCTTCGAGCAAACCTTGGTTGTCGGTGAAACGCGCGCTCCCCGCGCTGTTGGTGGCGCTCGCCGCATGCACCGACAAGGACGCGCCCATTGAGCCGGTGGAAGCCATTGGCAGCCCTCGGCTCGCAGAAACGCCCGACCCCTACGAGCACTCGCCCTCCCGCTTCGGCGTCGTCCCTCTGCACGCAGGCTTCAGTCCCGACCCGCGCGTGGTCGGAGGCGTGGCCCTCGGCGAGGTCAGGGCCAAGTCGATTCACCGCAAGTGCTCAGGGTGGATCTCCGAGACTCCGGACTATCTGCTCGATGCCGACACGGCGTTCTTCCAGCTGCACGTTTTGGGGCGCTCGCGCTCCGATGTGCTGCTCGTCGTGCGAAAGCCCGACGGTGCGGTCCTGTGCAACAACAACCGCAACGGCACGAAAGATCCGATGATCCGTTCCGAGTTTCCGATCGGTACGACCCAGGTATGGATCGGCGTGCAAGAGGAAGGCGCGACCGCCCACTATCGACTCGGCTTTTCCGAAGTGAAGTGGAAGTCGTCTTCGATTCCGCTACCCGACCTCGACTAGGGCTCGCGCCGCCGCCACAGCGCGAGGCGCTCCTTGCCTTCGCGCCCCGGATGTGTGTGCTCCACCTCGGCCGCTTCGAGCTCTTCGAATGCATCTTCGACGTAACTGCGCACCATGCCGGTGTTGATGGGCCACGGCGGGCCTTGCGTGCCGGAGATCGGATCTTCGAAGGGGAAGAGCAGGGTGGCTAGCACACCGCCCGGCCTCACGAGCCGCCTCATGGTTTGGCTCCAGGAGCTCCGTTGGTCCGGATCGAGCGCGCAGAAGAAGGTGTAGTCCCAGACGAAATCAAAACCCCGTGCCGGGGCGTAAGAAAAGAAGTCGGTCACTTCGTAGTCGACGCTGCCCGGGAGATCCGGATGCGCGGCCCAGAAGGCCTTCCGCGCGTGCTCGGATAGATCGATGCCCACGACCTCCCGATCCGCCCGCGCGAGCGTGGCCAAGTCGTACCCGGCGCCGCAGCCCGGGACGAGGATGCGGCCACCGGGCACCGCCTCTTCGTCGAGCAGGCGTCGCAGCGCGGGCGGCGAGGCGCCCGCGTCCCATGGAGTGACCCCCGCCTTCCAAGTTTCTCGCCAATCTACCGGTGCCATGCTTGCCTCTCAGTCGATGAGCCCGATGGCTCTGGCCGCTTCGCGCGCGACCGGCAGAACGGCGTCGTACGCGGCCGCGTTGCACGCGAGGATGCCGCTCCGGTTGCGCATGTCCTTGCCGCCGTAGTGGTAGGGATTGCCAGCCAAATCCGTGAAGCGTCCGCCGGCTGCCTTGAGAACGGCTTCGGGCCCGCACGCATCCCAAGCACTCGATTTGTCTGCGATGTGCACGTACAGGTCGGCTTTCTGCTCGGCGATGAGGCCGGCCTTGAGGCCGACCGAGCCGATCGCCGTTTCTTGGGCGATTCCGAGTTGAGTGACGACGACGCCGACGGCTCGATTGCGGTGCGAGCGTGACACGACGAGCCTCAAACGACGGGGATCTGCCACGCTGCTGACGTTCAGCGCGCGGCGCTGACCGCGCTCCTCGAGGTAGGCCCCGCCTCCGACGACCCCGGAGTAGAGCTTGTCGTTGTCGGGCCTGTATACGACACCAGCCGTAGCCACTCCGTCGATCGCCAGGCCCAGCATGACTGAGAACTCGCCGTTTCTCGCGACGAACTCTTTGGTACCGTCGAGCGGGTCGACATACCAGCAGCGCCCACCCTTGAGAGCGTCGCTTTGATCGATTGTCTCCTCGGCGACGATGCCGTCGTTGGGAAAGGCCTTCTCGAGCTCGCCCACGATGTGCGCGTTGGCCTTGGTGTCGGCCTCGGTCACCGGGTCGGCCTCGGCTTTGTAGGAGACGTCGAAATCGGTTCCGTAGACGTCCATCAAGATCGCGCCGGCCTGCCGTGCGATGCGAGCGGCCTCCGCAATCTCGCGCTCCAACATGCCGGGCCTGTACCACGGGACGATGCCCGCGCCACCGGTCACTCGGTGACGCGTTCCAACAATTGTGAAAGCAGCGTGGCGACCTCGTCCACGCCTTGTAGCAACACCGCCGAGCCGGAGGGCGCGCCCTGTTGCTCGTCTGAGCCAACGAATGCGCCAACGCCGTGCTCCGCTGCGAACTCAATCGCAGGGAAGTCGGTGAGGTCGTCGCCTGCGAAGAACACGGACCTCGCGTCGGAACGTTCGAAGATTTCCCGAAGCGCGCTGCCTTTGTCGTGAACCACCGCCTCGGCCTCACGCAGGGCTTTCCCGCGCCGCACGTGAAGCCCCAGGCTTTGCGCGAGCTCATCGGCTTCTCGAAGCAGTTGGTCGGCGCGCCCTGGGTCCTTGGCGGCGATCCCCCGAACGTGCACGGCAATTGCCTGAGGCTTGTGCTCGATGAATGCATCGTGGGCGCGTGTGTCGACCCAGTGCCGAAAACGGTCGAGGGCCTCGCGCTGCTTGCTCGTGAGCTCGCGCGGCGGCGGGGTTTGCGCCGGAGCCAAAACCAATCCGCCGTGTTCGACCGCACGCCATACACCTTCGAGCTGTTCCATCCGCGAAAGCGAGTTTAGATCGCGGCCTGTGATGAGCGCGAGCTCGAACATGGGCGCTCCGGCGAGCCCTGCCAGCGTGGACAGGGTCGACGCGGGGATCTGAGCGAGGTCCGGGTCACGCACGATCGGAGAGATCGTCCCGTCGATGTCCAGCGCCAAAAGCAAGGGGCGCTCGAGGGCGAGAAGCGCATCGAGGAGCGACTCGACGCGGCTCACCTGCCCTCCAGGGCGGCGAGGTAGCCGTCGGCCCAGCGGTGCACGTCGAGCCGCATGACTTCGCCGCGCATGGAGCGCATCCGTTTGCGCTTCTCCGAGCTCTTCATCGTGAGCGCGCGATGAATGGCGTTGGTGGTCGACTCGACGTCATAGGGATTGACGAGGATCGCGCCCTTGAGATGCTTCGCCGCGCCCGCAAACTCGCTTAGGACCAACACCCCATCTTCGTCGGTTCGGGCGGCGGCGTACTCGTGGGCCACGAGATTCATTCCGTCGCGTAACGGCGTCACCAGCGCGACGTCGGCAGCGCGGTAGTGCGCGAACAGGGCTCGTTGGCTGAGGTTGCGATAGAGGTAGTGAATTGGAACCCGGCCGGTGTCGGCGTAGCGCCCGTTGATGTCGCCCACCATTCGATCGATCTCTTCCTTGAGGTCAGCGTAGGCTTTGACGTCGGTGCGACTTGGCACCATCACCTGGATCAGCGCGTACCGCGTGCGGGCGATCTTTTCGCGTCGGAGCAAGCGCTCGAAAGCGGCGAGACGTTCAGGAATCCCCTTGGTGTAGTCGAGGCGGTCGACACCGAGGATCAGCTGGCGGTTCCCCATCGTTTGACGGATTCGCTCGACCTCTTGCCCGACATCCGGGTCGATCGCGAGCGCCTGTAGGTCGTCGACCGGAATTCCAATTGGCGCTGCGATCGTCTTCACCTTGCGACCACGATGTTGAACCGCGCCCCGCGAAACCCGGTAGGGCGTGAAGCGCTCGACGCACTGGCGAAAGTGTTCAGCGTACTCCGGAAGATGGAACCCGAGGATGTCGGCGCCGAGCAGCCCCTCGAGGATCTCCTCGCGCCAAGGAAGGATGCCGAACGTGTCCGGTGGAGGCCACGGAATGTGGCAGAACCAGCCGATTCGAGCCTTGGGGCGCTTGGCCCGCAGCATGCCTGGCACGAGCATGAGGTGGTAGTCCTGGACCCAGATCAAGTCGCTCGCCCCGCTGGTCGACAGCGTGGTGTCGGCGAACTCCTGATTGGCGTTCACGTAGCTCGACCAGGGCGCCTCGCCGACTTGGATCGTCGGCTCGAACCCGTGGAGCAAGGGCCAGACCACCGCGTTCGAGATCCCTTCGTAGAACCCACGCTGCTCGGCCCGCTTGAGCGAAACGTGTCCGAGGTCATACGCGAGATGCGGCGCCGGAACAGTGACCGAGTCGAAGTCTTTGGCGGGTTTGGCGCTCACCCAGACGCCCCCGCGCTTCTGCAACACCGGGTCCAGCGCGGTCACCAAACCCCCTGCAGCGCGGACCCAACGTTCGTGTCCGCGGGTGGCCTCGTGCCGATATGGGCCGCGGTTCGACACGACCACGAGCTTTCGGCTCTTTCTCGCCATCGATCCGCATTGTAGTCTGCGAGGCCTCATGGACCCAGCGCAGTTTCTTCAAGGCCGCACCCGAGAAACCGAGATCCGCCGCGATGCGCGGGGCCGCTGGTTCAATGGACAAGACCTGATCGACCATCCAAATCTGACGCGCTCGTTCGATAGCTGGGTCGACCGCGCCGAAGATGGGCGCTTCTGCTTGAGCAACTCGATCAACTGGGCCTACGTCGACATCGAGGGGCCCGCGTACTTCGTGAAAGACGTCGAGCCCGGCGCCGAAGGGATCGACCTGCTTCTCTCCGGGGACGTTCGGGAGCGGCTCGACCCCGCCTCCCTCCGTCAGGGGCCCGAGGGCGCCCTCTGGTGTGCCGTTCGCGCGGGCCGGTGCCCGGCCCGTTTCGACAATCATGCGGTCAGCAAGATGAGCGATCGGATCAGCGAGGACGAGGCAGGGGTGTATGTTCTGATTGGCGGAGAAAAGGTCCGCCCACCCGAGGAGAGCGATCCGCTTTCACTTGGCCTCGGAAAGCGCTAAGGCAGCGGCGTGTCTCGACGTGAGGTCATCGCCACCATCATCGTGGCCGCGATTGCGTTTCCCCTAATCTTCATCTTCACGGGTGCCGTGGCGGATGCGCGGGCCCGAGCGCGCGAGGCCCCATTCCGGGCGCTCCTCGGAAATGCTCGCTTTGAACAGCTGATGGACGGCCAAGGCGGTGTTCCGCACTACCTGGGGGCCTCGCTCCGCGCTCCGGAGTTTACCCTTCCCGAACAGGGAGGTGGTGAGTGGAAGATGTCCGAGCAGCGCGGCAAGGTCATCGTCATGAACTTCTGGACGGTCACTTGCCGGCCGTGCATCCAGGAGATGCCGACGATCGAGTTGCTGGCCGAGATCACCGAGGACTGGGGCGACGTCGAAGTCGTTGCGGTGTCGACCGACCGCAGCTGGGAAGAAGCTCAGACGATCATTCCCCACACCTCGCGCATCACGAGCCTGCTCGATGTGGAGCGCAAGGTCGTGACTGAGCAGTTCGGCACCAAGCTCTTTCCGGAGACTTGGATCATCGACGGTAACGGGGTCGTGCGTTTTCGGTTCGATGGTGCGCTCGATTGGTCGAACCCGGTCGCGCTGGATCTGATTCGCGCCTACCGCTGAGCGCTCAGGTCTCCGCGAGAAGATGGCGCGACACCCAGACACCGAAGCCGACGAACAAGAGGTCGAAGGCCGTCAGGATGCGCATCCAACCGAGGATCTCGGCC
>CALJYC010000320.1 GCA_937984275.1 uncultured bacterium
CTCAAGGGCAGCGCCACGGGGATGGACCGCACCGCGGCCGACCACATGGGCATGTTGGCCACCGTCGTGAACGGCATCGCGCTACAGGACGGGCTCGAGAAGGCCGGTGTTGATACGCGAGTAATGAGCGCGCTCGAGATCAAGGCCGTCTGCGAGCCCTACATTCGGCGCCGGGCCGTCCGCCACTTGGAGAAGGGCCGGGTGGTGATCTTCGTTGCCGGCACCGGCAACCCTTACTTCTCGACCGACACGGCGGCCGCCCTGCGTGCGATGGAGATTCGCGCTGATGCGCTCTGCAAGGCGACCAAGGTCAAAGGCATCTACGACAAGGACCCGATCCACTACGACGACGCCAAGATGGTCCGGCGAATCAGCTACGATCGGTTCCTGATGGAGCGGGTTGGCGTCATGGACGCCACGGCGGTGGCGCTATGTCGCGACAACGATTTGCCCATCCGGGTATTCAAGCTGACCGAGCCCGGGAACATTAAACGGGTTGTCATGGGCGACGACGTCGGTAGCCTAGTGACTGCGGAGGGTTGATCTCCGCTGGATGCGAGGAAACCGATGCTTGCTGAAACACTGGAAGAGCTGAGTTCGTCGATTGACAAGGCGCACGAGTCGCTCAAGCGTGACCTCGCCAAGATTCGCGCCGGCCGCGCCAACCCGGGCATTCTCGATGGCCTCCGGATCGACTACTACGGCACGCCGACTCCGCTGAAGCAGCTCGCGTCAATCTCGGTGCCGGAGGCGCGCATGATCGTCCTCAAGCCGTTCGATCGGACTCAGATGCAGCCCATCGAAAAGGCGATCATGGAGGCACAACTCGGCCTCAACCCGTCCAACGACGGCGAGATCATTCGGATCCCGATGCCGTCCCTCACGGAGGAGCGCCGCAAAGACTTGGTCAAGGTCGCTCGCAAGTCGGGCGAGGACTGCAAGGTCGCGATTCGCAAGGCGCGGCACGACGCCAAAGACATGATCGACAGCCTTCAAAAGGAAGGCGAGGTTGGCGAAGACGACGCAGACCGTGCTCGCAAAGAGCTCGAAGAGAAGGTCAAGGGCGGCACCAGCAAAGTCGACGAAATCGTCAACAAGAAAGAAGCCGACATCTTGGAGGTCTAGGCGGCTTCTAGAACGGCCTCCCGAAGTTCACGTAGAACTGCGTTCCCCCGCCTCGATCGAAGCCATACGCGAAGCCGACGCGGAGCGAGTACGGCTGCGAGTATCCGAGTGTGAAGTCCATCAGGATCTCCGCGCCCGTGCCCTTGCGGAAGGTGTTGAAGTCGAGCGGACCGAAGTACGCGTCGCCGTAGTCGAAGAACACGAGTCCATACATGCGATCGAAGAACACAGGGACCGTGCCCGGGCCGCGCAGCACGCGCGTCAGTGGGAAGCGGTACTCGGTTTGGAGCAGGTGAAAGCGGTCTCCGACGATCGAAAACGCGGGGTAGCCTCGCAGCGCCACGCCCCCGAGCTGCTCAAAGTTGAGGAGCTGCTCGATCAGTGACGTGTCCGGGAAGCCGCCCAGAGCGAACATCCCCCGCTCGCCCCTGCTGTCTTCGCCCGCGCCTCCGCCGTACCGAACTGCGATGACGTGGTGCTGCGCCCACGGCATCTCGATGAACCGCCGAATGAACCACGATGTTCGAATGCTCTTGAATTGACTGCCGATTCCTGGGTGCGCGAAGGCCACCGCTGCCCCCAAGGTGCGGCCCTCCGACGGCGTATAGTCGTAGAGATGCCGCCGGGCGTCGTTGTAGCTCCATGACAGGCCGATGTCGGCATTGAGGCCCGTGGCCGGAATGGTCGGTGGCGGAAAGTTGGGGTTGAGTGTGCCATTGAAGCTCGAGAGCGAGCGCGTCCAGGTCAGCCCGTAGCTCGCGCTCACCCGGTTGGAGTGAAACGAGCGTGGGATCACATGGGCGATGCTGAATCTGCCGCCGTATGCGTCTTCGACGTAGGGGCGCCGTCGGCCGTTCACGATGAACCCACTGCGAGGCGTCACGTGCCGAAAGAATGAAAGCGACAAGTCCGGTGGCATGCGCCGCAGTGTGTAGCTGAGGTCCGCATTGACGTAGCCTTCGGTCAGACTGACACCGAGGCGCGCAAAGAAGCTATGAAACTGCGCAGCATCCTCACCCCGAGTGAAAATCCCAAGCTGACGCCCGAACGCATCCTCCTCGAGGTCGATGCCCCAGAACCGCGGGTACAGCGTCCGTGCGCCTACGTAGCGCGACGAGAGATCCGCGACCACCGAGTCCGCGTCGCTTGGTGGGGGCCGGTCGTCGACGTACGGTGAAGCGGGCTGGCCAGTGTCGGGGTCGAGGTCGACCAAATAGATGTCGTACCCGCGGCTGGTGTACCCGATGTACGCGAGCCGCGTGCCGTCGGGGGAGGGTGCGGGGGTGTACGCGCCCGAGACGAGGTTGGTGACCTGCGACACCCCGTCGATTGCTGGCTCCCAGGCATAGATATTGGCGATGCCTGTTCGATCGCTCGAAAAGTAGAGCAAGCTGCCGTCCGGGGACCACGCGGGCCCGGTGTCCATCGCCCGGTCGTGGGTCACGTGGGTGATCTTCCGGGTCGCGAGGTCGATCACTTGGATGTCGCGGTAGCCTCCTTTTCGCCATGCGCTGTACGCGACCTTCGTGCCGTCCGGCGAAAAGCGAGGCGTGTACACTTGTTCGAAGCGCTCGCTCTGAACCAGAACCTCCTGAGAGCCTTCGATGTCGTCGAGGCTCGCGATCCACAGGCTTTGAGTGCTGGTGTCGTTTCGCACGTACGTGATCGCGCGGCCATCCGAAGAGATGTCCGGATAGCGGGCGCGAAGGCCTCGCGTCAGGCGCTTGCGTTTCCACGGTCCGCGTGGGTCGAGCCGGAAGAGGTCATAGTAGCTGTAGACGTTGGTCTTGTAGGCGTCGAAAGACTCGAAGTAGAGGTCGCCGTCGGGGTGCACCGTGGGGTAGCTCTCGCCGGCGCTACGGACGATGCGTGTGACCCTGTTGCCGTCGGTCAGGTCGAGTTGTCGAACTTGCGGATCGCTCCGCCCGTCCCGCGCGTAGTACAGTAGCCGGTGGTCGTCCGCGAATCGCAGGCCGCGAATGGTTTCGCCTTGAGACGTGAGGCGACGGGCCCTCGTCATACCCTGCGAACGGATTTTCGCTGCGACGTCGCCGTATTGGCTGCGCATGTCCTCGATCCAAAGCGCGTAGAGCTCGCCGAAGGTCTTGCCGGTGACCCGCTTGCTCATTCGATTGACGCTGAACGGAATAGCTCGGCTTCCATACCATTCCGCCATTTCGGTGATGATCTCTTCGCCGTACTGCTCGACCAGCCAGTTGATGAAACGCGATCCGTACAAGTACCAGATGTCACCGTGCGGCCAGTAGTCCGTCCGGTTGTTGAGCGTATCGAAGTGAAGAATGTTGTCTTCGAGAACCGCCATGCGCATATACATCTCGTACTGCGTCGAACGAAGCCGCCCGCCCGCCGTCTCCCGGGACTCCAGGTACGTCGCGATGCCTTCGATGATCCATCGCGGTTGAAGTATGTTGGGGGCCCACACCTTGCCGAGGATCTTGTTGATGACCGA
>CALJYC010000321.1 GCA_937984275.1 uncultured bacterium
TCGAATCGCTGGTACTGTTCGTTACAGCCCTCGAAGTCGTTGCATACGACAGACGTCTCACAAGCCAACACGTCCTGCCAAGCGTTTGCGCATTCTTGGCCGTATACGTGGGTCAACGCAGCTGTCCACGAGATCTCGCCCTGCCGGCACGCTTCGAAGTCTTCGACCCACCCGCAATCGACCATTCGCGCACAGTAGGAATCGACCACCCCGCTTTCGTCTCCGCAAGCCGTGCAGATCATTAGCGCCAACATCACCAGTACAAGCCGCGCCGCCGCCCTCATTGGACTTCCTCCCCGGCGTAGTAACCGGCGTAGTAGCATGCAGCCTCAAGCGCTGCGTACTCGTCCCGACACGCGGCCTCCGCCGTTCCACAGGCGGCCTCCGTGAAACATTCGAAGTACGAACGCCCGGCGTCGTAACACGCCGCGGGATCGTCGCTGAGCTGGATGATGGCGTCCACATAGTACAGCAACGAAAAGCGGCAGAGATCGACGTCGGCGTAGTAGACCGGGTAGCATTCCATGTTCTTCATACAGAACGCTGTCACGAGAGGATCGAGGCGCTCCATCCGATCCAACGCTTGTTGGAACTCGGATGAATCACCGCCGCAACCTGCGAGCGCAAGCCCCGCGGCCGCAACCGGGGGAATCGTCTTCTTGGGCGTGAAATACATCGCCCTCTCCTTCGTTCATACTGGACGCAATACTCGTGCCATGCGCGGCACCCCAATTTCAGGACGCAATTCCCCGTCTCAGCCACCAAGGTGCACGCAAGCCATGCTTCAGCGCGCAAATTCTGCACGCACCCATCGACCGAAATCAGCCGAGTCACGGGAGAACGGCTCCCGACGGACGTGCTCGCGATCGGGAGCCCCGTCGCCACGGCTCCACACGTCGACACACGGCTAGGCGCCGACCCAATCGCTGTGCTGCCCATCGCGAGCCGTTCTCCTGCGTAGGAGTCGGCTTACGCAGGGCGTGGCGTATGTGACGCGCTTGGAGCTAACCCTTCTAAAAAGGGGTCTGACCCCATTTCTTCGGGAAGCTGGCACTGTTTGGTGTGAGGAGTCGTCCGTAGGGGCTCGGACAAACGCGACATGGGGTGGAGTCGGCGTGTGAGTGACAATCGGTAAGACAGCAACCAGGTCTGATTGGCGCGAGCTCCGAGGGGCGGCTTGCGTGGCCCACGCCCCCCAGTGCATCCGGCCACCTCTGCAAGCCGCCCCGTCCGGCGCAACCCCGTGTCGTGTTTGTCCGAGCCCCGGTGAACCTGTGAGCACCCCGACCCGTGCGCAAGGTCCTCGTGTCGCGTGCAGCCGTGCCCCGGTTGCTACCAGCCGCCCACGTTTTCCATCGACGCCCACGGCTCCTTGGGCTCCAGAGCTTCACCTTTCTGCAGTAGCTCGACTGAGATGCCGTCGGGCGATCGGACGAATGCCATGTGGCCGTCTCGGGGTGGGCGGTTGATCGTGACGCCGGAGTCCATCAGCTCGCGGCACAGTTTGTAAATGTCGTGGGTCTCGAATGCGAGGTGGCCGAAGTTGCGGCCGCCAGTGTATTCCTCCGTGTCCCAGTTGTAGGTGAGCTCGATCAACGGGGACGCATCGCCGATGGCGCGCCCTTGGTCTTCTGGTGCCACCAAGAAGACGAGTGTGTAGCGGCCCACCTTGCTGTCACGCCTCCTGTGCTCAACGAGGCCGAGCTTGTTGCAGAAGAAATCGAGCGACGCATCGAGGTCGCTCACGCGGATCATGGTGTGTAGATAGCGCATGACCGAAGGATAACACTGGCGCTGGCGCTGCCGCTGCCACTGATGCAGACTCCCCGCGATGGGCAACGACTATGAAGCAATCGTTATCGGCGGCGGCCCGGGGGGGTATGTTGCTGCGATTCGGCTTGGGCAGCTTGGAGTGAAGACGCTCTGTGTCGAGAAGGAAGCGATGGGTGGCGTGTGCCTCAACTGGGGGTGTATTCCGTCGAAAGCTTTGATCGCGGCCGCCAACCTCGCCAACAAGGTTGCAAACGCGGGGCATATGGGCATCACGGTCAAAGACCTCGAGGTCGATGTGGCGAAGATGCAGGAGTGGAAGGAAGGCATCGTCAAGAAGCTAGTTGGCGGCGTGACGAGCCTCGTGAAGGGCAACGGTAGCGCCATCGCCATGGGTAGTGCCACGATCACCGGCGCCAACTCCGTCGAGGTGGCGAACGCTGACGGGAAAAAGGAAACCTACACGGCGAGCAAGGCAATCATCATCGCGACCGGTACGCAGATGATTCAGATCCCCGGCTTCGAGCCTGACGGTGACGTCGTGATCACCGCCCGCGAAGCGGTCAGCCTTCAGAGTGCGCCCAAGAGCATGGTGCTCATCGGCGGGGGCGTCATCGGGCTCGAGCTGGGCATGGTGTATCAGAAGCTCGGAACGAAGATTACGGTCGTCGAGCTGATGGATCAGCTTCTTCCCGGAACCGACCCCGACCTGGTTCGCGTCGTGCAGAAGCACCTCAAGAAAGGCGGCGCTGACGTTCATCTCAAGAGCAAAGCGGCCAAGCTCGACAAGAGCGGCGGCCGCGCGAAGGTCACCATCGAAACCGACGGCAAAGAGCAGGTCGTCGACGCAGAGAAGGTTCTCGTCGCTGTGGGTTTCAAGCCCAACTCAGCAGGCATTGGCCTCGATACCGCCGGCGTGAAGCTCGACGAACGCGGCCACATCGCGATCGATGACCAAATGCGCACCAACGTGCCGTCGATCTTTGCGATCGGCGACGTCGCCGGGATGCCCTACCTCGCGCACAAGGCGTCGAAGGAAGGTGAGATTGCCGCCGAGGTGATCGCCGGGCCCAAGTCGGTGCGGGACTACCGTGGGATGCCGGCCGCGATCTTTACCGACCCGGAAATCGCGACCGTTGGGATGACCGAAACCGAAGCGAAGGCCCAAGGCAAGAAGGTCAAGATCGGCAAGTTCCCCTTCGCGGCTTCCGGCCGCGCAATGGCGGTCAGCGAAACCGACGGATTTGTCAAAGTCATCATCGATGAAGCGGATCATCAGCTCCTCGGGGTCGCCATTGTCGGACCCGAAGCAAGCGACCTGATCAGCGAGTCCGCGCTCGCCCTCGAGATGTGCGCATTCGCCGAAGACGTCGCCCTCACCGTGCACCCCCACCCCACGCTCGGCGAAGGCGTCATGGAAGCCTTCAAGGCTGCCCTGGGCGAGGCGGTCCACATCATGAACCGCTGAGGAGATTCGTGCTGTTTTGCCGCCTCGGAACGGTCGCCTACGCCGAAGCGCACGATCTTCAGATGGAGCTGCAGGCCAAGCGGATCGCCGGCGAGATCGGCGACACGGTGCTGCTCCTGGAACACCCGGCGGTCTTGACCTTGGGACGTTCGTCGAAGAACGAACACGTCGTTGCGCCGCCGGATGTGTTGAAGGCGCGTGGAATCTCGGTGCACGAGGTGGGGCGCGGCGGCGACGTGACATATCACGGGCCAGGTCAGCTCGTGGTGTATCCCATCATCGACCTCAAGCCCGACCGGCGTGACGTTCGCAAGTACATGTGGTCGCTCGAGGAGACGATGATTCGCACCTGTGCGGATTTCGGTCTAACGGCGACAAGAGTCGAGGGATTGAACGGCGCGTGGATCGATCAACGCAAAGTCGGCGCTGTTGGTGTGCGGATTAGCCGGTGGGTCACCATGCACGGTCTCGCGCTCAACGCGAACAGCGACCTTACCCACTTCGACCTGATCGTCCCTTGCGGCATTCAGGACAAAGGGGTGACTTCGCTTTCTGCCGAGCTTGGCCGCACGATTGGCGTCGCAGACGTCATCGACCCCGTCGCAGGACATTTCGCCGAGTTGTACGGCGCGCAAGTCGAATGGCGGGACGCCCTCCCCGGCGGGCTCAGCGCCTAACCACTTCTGTCCGCGCGGAGAAAGTACTTGATGGCGCTCTGACCCATCGCGGTCGTCCCGGCCCCCGCAACGCCGGCGGACACCACATTGCCCGCGCCCGGAACGAATTTGGCGATCGTTTGAGCCGAGAATCGCAAGCCCATCCCGAGACTACCGACGACCCCGAGACTACCGACCCATTCGGCCACAGTCTTCTTGCCCCAACTGCGGCCGCTCAGATAGGCCAGCGAGCTTACCATCATGGCTTGTAAGGGCCCGAGCAACACCATGTCGGAAAACGGAATCGGCGTGAGGCCGACGGTGACCGACACCGCCGTGCACGCTTGAACGATCTCGTTGCCGATTCGAACACGCGCCTCGTGCGCGCGCGTCAGCGCTCGAGCCGCCTCGATCCGCGTTTCTGCAGGCAGAGCCAGGATCATGGCTTCGGAGAGCCCCTCGAGACCGTGACCGCTGATCGCTGACACCGCGCGTGGCGGGTCTGCGCTAAGGCCGGAGTCGCGGAGCTTCGCCTCCAGCTCGTTGCGCGCAGCCTCGATATCGGAGTCGCCCCGTCCTATCAAATCCGAGTGGGTCAACAGGGGAAACACTCGCAAGGGCCCGCTTCCTTCGGGAACGTCGGGGAGCAAGCTCTTGGCACGCTCGATGATTCGCCCGATGTCGCGTGCGTTGTTGGGCTCGAAGGCGAGGAAGACGAGATCTGGCATTTGGTTTTCGAGCGCAGCCTGCCACTGCGAGCGCGCCGCGAGGTCGTCGACGTCGATCTCGAGCCAGTCGACCTTCGCGCCGTCGTGCTCCAGATGCACCCACTGACCGTGATCGGCATTGAGCGGATCGCGTGCAGGCTGTCGTTCGATCAGTGCGCGCAACAACGTCGACCTGCCGCTGTTCGCCACCCCCAACGCCGCGATGCGAGCCGGGCGGCGTCGGTAGAGCAACGAACGCAGTCCGCTCAGGTCGTTCTTGACGCTCGACACCAACGGCACCTGATCGAGAACCCGGACGAGTTGGTCCAACGCCACCTCTTTCGCGCGACCGCTCATCGATCAATTCATTCGCCCTACGGTCTATGCGCGCAACCCGAGTCATGTTAATGTCGCCGCGGGGTAGCTGGTGGGGGCGGATTGGCTCAATAGTATGGAGGACGTCGGCGGCCTCCTCGTGCCTGCCGCACGCGCGTTCGTCGATTCTCAGCAGCCTCCCTTGCCCGGAACGGGCGCGCCCGGCATTCGCTGGCTTGCGGCCCAACTCGAGGATTTCGTCGATCGAGACACCGACGGAGGCGACGACGATCGCTTCGTCGAGGGGGCGGGAGCCCTTCTCGGTCTCTTGTTGATCCACCACTTGGGCGGCCGGACGCGCGAACGTGACGGGTGCCATCGCGTACAGCTCGGGCGCTTTGGGTGGTTCGATCCCTTCGGAACGATTCAAGAGGCCTTGGACGCTGAGGACCCGCGGAACTGTCTTTCGGAGTACTTGTCCGTTGCGGAGCGCGAAGCCGCCGAGGACGGTCCCGTTTCGCGCGTGGTGCGAGTCTTCGCAGACACGCTCGTCCACGAGCGCCCAGACCTCGACATCGAGTCGCAGTTCGAGCTCACGGTCGACCTCAACAACGGCGCGAGCGTCGACCTCGCCCGCCTGGAACGTGTCGCGCGCGACCAGGACGACGACGCAGCTACCGATGCAGCACGGCGAATCATCAGCATGCTCCCCGGAACAAACATGCAAGAAGAGACCCCTTGGAACGAAGCTGCAACGCGGCTGTTGCCACGGCTCGTCTCCGAGAAATTTCTGACGTCTTTGCCGAGCGAGCAGGCCTTATACGTCGACGCAATCGGCCATGACGTGCACCTGGCGCTTCAGCTCCGCTACGGAACACGTGCGCGCTATGTGCGCTGCACCGAGGTCGATTCATGGGCGCTCGAACGGGCCGCCGCCCGGCAACAAGCGATCGAGAACCTTGCCGCGAAGTCCCGCTCACTGCGCCTCGAACGAGTCACCCCGGAGATCCTCCGCGTCCGCCAGGGGGACGGTTTGGACGGGGCGCGCCTCGTTCTTCCAGACTTGGCCGCCCGCCTCGCGCAGCTCGATCCGGGCACCTGGGTGGCGGCGGTGCCGCACCGCGACGTGCTGCTCCTGGCCCCCGGGCAGTCGCTCGACGAGCTCTCGAGGCGTGCCGAAGACGCTGCCCAGCGCGCACCGCACCCCGTTTCGGCGGCGATCTTCGCGATCACGCCGCAGGGCCCGCGCCCCTTGCGGCGGTAGAGCTTGGCCCCAAAACTAGGGCCGTCCTGCGAATCCGCCTCATGCAAGACCATCCCTACGCGCCGTTCATCGACCGAGTTCACAAGCCGTCTCAGTATCTGGGTGGCGAGCAGGGAGTAGCGCGCAAGGCATGGGACGAGGTGGCTTGCCGCATGTGCCTGGCATTCCCCGATCTGTATGAGATCGGGATGAGCCATCTCGGCTACAAAATCCTCTATGACATCGTCAATCAGCGCCCCGACTTCCTTGCCGAGCGCGCGTACGCGGTGTGGACCGACATGGAGCAGGAGCTGCGCTCGCACGACCAGGCTTTGTGCTCGCTCGAAAGCGCGCGGCCGCTTCGCGAGTTCGACATCGTGGGGTTCTCACTTCAGTACGAGCTGACCTACACGAACATTCTGCAGATCCTCGAGCTTGGAAAGATTCCGCTGCGTTCCGATCAGCGGACGGATGAGGACCCGCTGGTCGTCGCCGGAGGCCCAACGGCGACCCACGCAGAGCCGATGGCGCCCTTTATCGATGCCTTTCTCATCGGCGACGGCGAGGCCAAGGTGCCGGAACTGATGCAGGCGTGGGCCGAGATGAAGAGCGAGGGCCTCCCCCGCGCCGAACGACTGCTCCGCATCGCAAAGCTCGGGGGTTTCTACGTACCCTCGCTCTACAAGAGCGTCCCGACCGACGAGACGAAGATGCGAGTCGTCGAGCCCGATCACCCGGAGGCCCCCTTCCCCGTTCGCCGTTCGATCGTCGAGGACTTGAACGACTACCCCTTCCCCGTCGACGGCCCGATCGCCAACTGCCAAACCGTGTTCGACCGCGCGTCGATCGAAGTAGCCCGCGGCTGCACCGAGGGTTGCCGGTTTTGTCAGGCCGGCATGATTTACCGCCCCGTCCGTGAGCGAGAACCCAGGGCGATCATCGACTCGATGGTGCGGTCGGTGTCGGAGGCCGGCTATGACGAAGCATCCCTGACGTCGCTCTCGACAGCAGACTACAGTGCGATTGCACCGCTAGTACGCGAGTCGATCGAGGCGCTCGGGCCGCATCAGGTATCGCTGAGTGTCTCATCGCTTCGCGCCTACGGGCTCAGCGAGGACGTGCTGGACGACTTGAAGAGGCAGCGGGCCGGTGGCCTCACGTTTGCCCCCGAGGCCGGAAGCCAGCGCATGCGTGACGTGGTGAACAAGAACGTCACCGATGAGCAACTCATGGAGACCGCCGAGCGCGTGTTCTCGCGAGGGTGGAGCAAGATGAAGCTCTACTTCATGATAGGGCTGCCCACCGAAGAGGACGACGACGTTCGAGACATCGTGCGAACGGGCGCCCGGGCACTCGACGTGGCGCGCCGCGTCCAGCGCAACAAGCGCGCACGAGTGACGGTGAGTGTGTCGACTCACGTTCCCAAACCGCACACTCCGTTTCAATGGTGTGCAATGGACTCGCACGACGAGATCATCCGCAAGCAATCCGTGCTTCGGCACGAGGCCGCGTCCACCCGTGTTCAGCTCAAGGTGCACAACTCGACCGGCTCGTGGCTGGAAGGAATGCTGGCACGCGGTGACCGTCGCTTGGCTGACGTGATCCACGGCGCCTACACACGAGGCGCTCGTTTCGATTCGTGGGATGAGCGGGTCGACCTCGATATCTGGACCGCCTCGCTCGAAGAGACCGGGATTGACCCCTCTTGGTTCCTCGGGACGATTCCCGTGTCGGCGTGCTTGCCTTGGTCGCACATCGACGTCGGGCTCGAGCAAGGATTCCTGGCTCGCGAGTATCGCAAATCGCTTCGCAATCGGTTGAGCCCCCCATGCGGCAAGACAGTCGGCAGCTTCGTTCATCATACGAACGTGAAGGATGCCGAGGCAGAGAAGCGCCGATTGGTTTGCTACGACTGCGGCATCGCGTGCGACCTGACGCAGATGAAGGACGAGCGGATCGGCTTCCTGCAGAACATGAACGCGCTCGAGCCCCGCGAAGCGGTCCCTGAGCCGGAGGAAATCATCGAGCACACCACGGTGGACCGGCGGCCGTTCCATGGCGTCGACCAAGGTCCACCCATGCGCATCCGAATCGGATACCGAAAGCTCGGACGAACCGCATACGCCTCACATCTCGACCTCGTCCGAAGCTTCCCACGCATGCTGCGGCGCGTAGGCCTGCCGCTCTATTACAGCGAGGGCTTCCACCCACTGCCACGCCTCACCTTCGGCCCGGCCCTCCCCGTTGGAACCGCTAGCCTATGCGAGCACGTCGACATTCGGCTTCGGGCGGTCGAGTCCCCCAACCTCGACAACCTCTGCGCGCGTCTCAACGACGCAGCGATCGACGGCATCGAGTTCTTCGAGCATCGGATTTTGGGCCCACACGATGCTGCGCTCAACAGGGTGATCGAAGAGACCGACTTCGTTGCAGCCCTGGCGAAGCAGGAGCTCGCGGCCCTGGGCATCGCTGACGAGGGCGTTCTGCGAAAGATGTTGGGCAAGCGCCCGACCGACCTCCACATCGACCGGGAACTCAAAGGCGTGAAGAAGCGTGTGGATGTGGGCGCCGCCCTGGTCGACATCCAGGTGGGCCACGGGGGTGACGCACTGGCGCAGGCTGGCCTCGCCGGGGATCTACTGCCCGTCACCATCACGCTTCGCCTGGGCGGCCAAACCACCCCCCGGCCGGGGGAAGTACTCCGGGCACTGACCGGCATCGACGAGCTAGCGCCACGCGTCGTACGATCCGGATTCTTCGCGAATCGGCCGACGGGGCGCGTCGCTCCGTTGCAGTTGGAGCTCCTTCGGGTCAAACCCTCCATTCAGGCAGCGGAATGACAGACCGTTTCGACATCGTCCGGAGTTGGGTCCGCCTTGCGGCGGACCGTGCAGTAGAGCGCGTCACCGGCACCAAGATCGCTGTGGTGACCAAACAGCTCGTCGAGCGATTGACGCAGCAGCGATGGCGACTGAGCGACGAGATGCTGACCGCCGCCGCGGCTCACGCCGATGGAGTCGATTCCGCTATGGTGGCGTGTCACTCCGGGCGCGTGTTCGTCGACGCCTCGATGACGAACGGCAGAGAGGTTCAGTTCAGCTTGGCTCCTCGCTCCGTGCGGTTCGCACCGCGAGGCGCCAAGGAGATTTCCTTCGACGTCGAGCCTCCAGATGCCCACGACACCTCCATCGTCGGCGCCCTGGCCGCGTGCGTTGCGAAGGCGACGTGGCCGATGATCGCGCCTGCGGACTCGATCGACGTCGGC
The DNA here is from genome assembly GCA_937984275.1 of uncultured bacterium. Taxonomy (GTDB): domain Bacteria; phylum Myxococcota_A; class Polyangia; order Polyangiales; family Houyiibacteriaceae; genus SG8-38. The sequence continues at coordinate 9,425 of CALJYC010000321.1, forward strand.
GGTGCCATCGTCGAACGCGAAACTCCCGGCCGGTTGAGGGTCGACCTCCGAAGCGTTCCAGCCGTGCGCCGCTTCGCGTCGACGCAAACCGCCGCCATGATCTTCGACGTGCTCGAGCTCGAGTCCCTCCGAGTCGAGACCGGCGCCCTCGCCCTAAAGCTCAAGCTCCCGCAACTAACGCCCTAGAGCTCTTCTTTCCACCGTTGCGACAGCGCCACCTCCGCCTCGTAAGCGTCGATGGACTTCTGTTTCTCTTCGTCCGACCAGCCGATGAGGTGAGCCAACCGAAGCGCGACCTTGTCGAGCGAGCCGAGGCCCTGTTTGAAATCCCGGAAGAAGATCTGCGTCCGGCGAATCATGATATCGCTGACGCTCGCGGCGAGCTCCTCCCGTACGCCGAAATCGACTTGCGCCATGATCTCCACTCGCCCAGGCACAATCGGCTCCATCAGGGAAGGGTTGGCCGCGCAGAGCTTCGCGAGCTCGAGCGCGCGCATGCCGTATGTGTCGACCAAATGGCGGCTCACTTCCGCCGGGAGGCCGCAATCACATGCGGCGACGAGGTCTGCTGCGACCTTGTCGTGGTCATCGTCTTCGGGCCAACCAACCGCGCCCGGCAGCGGGAATTTGAACGTCTGGCCGGAGTGAATGTCCTCGGGAAGCTTCCCCATCAGCTTCAGCAGGTTGACTGCGATGTCGACACATTCCTTCGCCATCTTCCGATACGTCGTCAGCTTGCCACCGGCGATGGTGATCAATCCGTCCTCGCCGATCAGAATCTGATGCTCACGGCTTACTTGCGACTCGGAGATCTCACCGACCTCCGGTTCGGGCGCGATGAGGGGGCGCAACCCGGCCCACGTGGAGATCACGTCTTCGCGAGCGATTTGATTGGCCTGGAAGTAGTGGTTCGACGCAGCGATGAGATAGTCGACATCTTCGAGCGTTGCGGCCTCTTCGCCTGGTGACCCCTCGTAGTCGGTGTCGGTGGTCCCTACGTACGTGCGCTCGCCCCACGGCAGCGCGAAAAGGACGCGGTCGTCGGTCGGGTGGAAGAGCACGACGGCGTGTTCGACCGGAAGCTTTTCTCTCTCGACCACGATGTGGATGCCCTTGGTGGGCCGCAGCAGCTTGCCCGCCCGCGGGCCGCTCATGGCCAGCACCTCGTCGGTCCATGGGCCCGTCGCATTGATCACCGTGTGGGCCTTCACCTCGCGAAGGCCGCCGTCCCGGGCGTTCTTCACGACGACGCCGGAAACGCGCCCCTGGTCATCTTTGGTCAGCGCGTCGACACGGGCCCAGTTGACCACTACAGCGCCGTGCTGAGTCGCGTCGATGATCGTTTCGAGCGTGAGGCGGGCATCATCGGTGGAGCAGTCGTAGTAGACCGGAGCGCCTTGCAGCCCCTCCTGCTTGAGCATCGGCTCTTCCTTCGCGACTTCGCTGGGCTTCAGGGTCCGATGCCGCTTAGGCGAGCGGAACAGAGCAAGGCCGTCGTAGAGCCACATGCCGGCGTCGATCATCCGAAGGCTCTTCCGCGAACCCTGATAGACGGGGAACAAGAACGCGAGCGGATTGACCAGATGAGGCGCGAGGTCGAGCACGACGCGCCGCTCGCTCACCGACTCGAAGACCAGGCTAAATTCGTAACTCTCGAGGTAGCGAAGCCCCCCGTGGATGAGCTTGCTAGATCTGGAGCTCGTGCCGTACGCGATGTCGTTTTGCTCGAACAGCGCTACCTGGAGCCCGCGACGTGCGGCGTCCCGCGCGATGCCAGCGCCCGTAATTCCGCCGCCGACGACGATGAGGTCGACTTCTTCGGGGATCTTCTCCCACATTTCTTCACGAGAAGGCATCAGGCGTCTCCTAAGATGTTCTCTTCGTCGAGGTAGCGGATCACCTGAGCCGCTGCCGCGTCGATCGAGAGGTTCGCAGTCTGCAGATGAACCTCCGGATTCTCCGGCACCTCGTACGGCGCGTCGAGCCCGGTGAAGTTCGAAATCTCCCCAGCCCTCGCCTTCTTGTAGAGGCCTTTGGGGTCGCGTGCCTCGCAAATCTCGAGCGGCGTGTCGACGAACACCTCGATGAACTCACCCGGGCCCATCAGCCCTCGAACGCGGTCGCGGTCCTTGCGGTAAGGCGAGATGAAGGCCGACAGCACCAGGGCGCCAGCGTCCGCGAACAATCGCGCAACCTCTCCAATGCGCCGAATGTTCTCGACACGGTCTTCGGCCGCAAAGCCCAGATCACTGTTGAGCCCGTGGCGCACGTTGTCGCCATCTAGCACGTACGCGAAGGCGCCGCGCTCGATCAGCATGCGCTCGACGCGATGCCCGATGGTGCTCTTGCCGGACCCCGAGAGTCCGGTAAACCACAGCACGGCACCACGATGTCCGTGTGCAGCCGCGCGAGCCTCCCGGTCGACCTCGCCAGTGTGCCAGGTCAGGTTTTCTGCCTTAGGCGCGCTCATGGCGCAGAACAT
>CALJYC010000322.1 GCA_937984275.1 uncultured bacterium
CGTTATCTCGAGTCGCGGTATCAGCTTCTGATCACCGACGAACAGCTGCGCTTCGAGCGCCCCTGGGCCGCACTACTGCTCCTCGCTGCGCCGATGGCATGGGTGGGCCGCGTTGGCGTGCAACGGCTGTCGAGGCCGAGGCTTCAGTTCAGCCGAGCAGCGGCGCTCCAGAATCCGAAAGGCAGCTGGCGTGCTCGGCTCGCCAACTTGCCGAGCGCATTGCGCACCGTCGCGCTGGCGCTCCTGGTCGTGGGCCTGGCAGGTCCTCAAAGCATTCACGCCCGAGATACGGCAGAGGTCAGCGGCATCGAGATCATTCTCACGCTCGACATGTCCGGCTCGATGGAGGCGGCGGATATCCGGCCGACGCGCTTCAAAGCGACAAAATCGGTCGTTCGCAACTTCATCAATCGCCGCCCGAACGATCGGATCGGTGCCGTCGTGTTCGGACGCGACGCGTACACTTTGCTCCCGCTCACGACCGATCGCGACGCGCTGCGAACCGCACTCCGCGGCCTGCAGCTCGATCAGATCGACGGACGAGGCACCGCGATCGGCAACGCGGTGGGCGTCAGTCTCAACCGACTCAAGCGCTCACGCGCCAAGAGCAAGGTGATGATTCTCCTGACGGACGGAGAATCGAACGCCGGCAACGTCTCGCCCTCGCAAGCGGCAGACCTCGCGAGCGCCATGGAAGTCAAAATCTACCCCATCTTGATGGGGGTCTCCGATACGGCACCGGTCCAACAAAGCACGGGCCTGTTCGGCCGCGCGATTTTCGGAACCGCAAACTACCCGGTCAACCCGGAGCTGCTCGAAGAGATGGCGGACAAGACCGGCGGTGAGTTCTTCTTGGTCAGCGATCGCGAAGCCCTCGAGCAAAGTTTCCACCAGATCCTCGACGAGCTCGAGAAGACTGACATCGAAGACGCGGGGCGGATGTACACCGAGCTCTTTCCCGCATTCGTGGGTCCTGCACTGCTCTTCTTGTTGATCGAGTTGTTGGTTCTGTTGTGGTTGAGGAGGTGGCCATGAGCTGGGCCGATCCCGAAATGCTTTGGCTCCTCGGGTTGGTCCCCGTTGCCGTAGTTGCGCTCTGGTGGAACGCGGCAAGGCGGCAGCGCGCGACCGAGATGTTCGGCAAGAGCGCCACCGTCGAGCCTTTAATCGCGGGCCGAGCCAAATGGTGGCGCGTCACGAGGGCTACCCTCATGGTCGTTGGGGCCGCGCTCGTGATCGTCGCGTTTGCCGGGCCGCAATATGGGAGCCGCACGCGTGTGCTCCGCAAGCGCGGGATCGACATCGTGATCGCGCTTGATTTTTCCAAGAGCATGCTCGCCCGAGACGTACACCCGAGCCGAATCAAGCGCGCCAAGGGTGAGCTCGAGCGCCTCTTGAGCGATCTCGATGGGGACCGCGTCGGCCTCGTTGCCTTCGCCGGGGACGCGATGGCATTCCCGATGACCGTCGACTACTCGGCAGTGCGTTTGTTCCTGCGAGACCTTGGTCCAATGGACATGCCCGTCGGCGGCACGGCGATCGGCAAGGCGCTGATCGCATCCAAGAGACTGGTCGAAAGCTCCAATGAAAGCCGCGGAGACGAGAACAGTCCCGACCGCCGTTCCAAGGTAGTGATCTTGTTGACCGACGGCGAAGACCACGAAGGCGATCCAATCGCCGCTGCCGAGGAGCTGAGAGCAGCCGGGATCAAGGTCTACGCTGTCGGCATCGGCTCCGGAAGCGGAGAGCCGATTCCGAGCTACACTGCCGACGGCACACTCACCGGCCATGTGAAGGACGCGGACGGCCGCCTGGTCATGACCTCGCTCAGCGCCGAGAATGAAGACACACTCGAGGAAATCGCGTCGATCACGGGAGGAAAGTACGTGAGGGCCGAAGAAGGCACGGTAGGGATGACCGAGATTCGTGCTGAGCTCTCGAAGCTCCAGGCGTCCGAGCGAAAGGCGAGGCGCGTCACCGTCCATGAGAACCGTTTCGCGTTGGTCCTCCTGCCCGGGTTCCTCTTGATCGTTCTCGAAGCACTCCTTCCCGAAGCTTGGATCGTCCGCCGCCGAAGGAGGGAGGCATGAGACTCATCGCCTGTTGCTTGTTCTGTGCGGCTGCACTTGCTTTGCCTGCAAGCGCGTCCGCGTGGAGCCCGCTTCGAGGGGAGAACTCCAACGCCAAGAAGGGGAACGCGCTCATGGCCCAAGGGCAGTACGGCCCTGCCCTCGAGGCGTACGACGAGGCGGCTCGGGAGTTGCCCGATGTGCGCGCTGTGCAGCTCAACCGCGGGCTCGCGCTCCTCGCGCAGGACCTCGGCGAGCAAGCCAAGGACGCCTTTGTGGCCGCTGCAGACCCGGCTGCATCTCCGAACACGCGGGCAGACGCCTATTACGACCTCGGCATCGGGTACGCCCGACAGGGCGATGCGATTTCACAACAGGAAGAGTACGAGCAGGCGTCCGCGCATTTCCAGGAGGCGGCCGACGCCTTCAAGCGAGCGCTTCGCGTGCGCCCCGGAGATCGGGACGCCGCGTGGAACCTCGAGTACGCGATGAAGCGGATTCGGGAGGAAGAGGAGAAGCAGGAGAAGCAGGAGCAGCAACAGGACCAGGAGCAGCAGGACCAGGAGCAGCAACAGGACCAGGAGCAGCAGCAGGACCAGGAGCAGGAACAGGAGCAGGAACAGGAACAGGAGCAGGAACAGGACCAGGAGCAGCAGCAGGACCAGGAGAACGAGGACGGGCAAAGACAGGAGGAGCCTCGGCCGATGCCGCGCAGTGAGGTGGAGCGCTTTCTCGATGCGCTAGAGCAGAACGAAGAGAATCTCCCACTGCAGCGCGCGCGCCGACGGAACGCGGGGCGACCGCCACCGGAGAAGGATTGGTGATCCGACTCCTCACGATCGCGTTTCTCTTGATGCTCGCTCTGCCCTTGGCCGCGACCGCTCGGGCCGAGCCCGAGGTGATGGTGACCCTCGACGCGGCGCCCGCCGAAATCAAGGTTGGCGAGCCGACGCGGCTCGAGGTTCGCGTCCGAGCACGCGGGGGGAGCATTCAGAACCTGGAGCTCAGCGACCTCAAGAAGTACCCCGAGCTGGACATCATCTCGCATCAGACGGTGCGCCCGATGCAGTTCAGCTTCGGCTTTGGCTCGGGGGTTCAGAAGGAATCGAGCCTCTCCAACATCTACGTCCTGCGCCCCACGGTCGCTGGCACCTATGAGTTCCGGCCGGCGGTCGCCAAGGTCGACGGCAAGATCTACCGAAGCGCACCGCTGACGCTGGTCGTCCATCCTATGACCGGCGATGCGACTGATGGGTCCGGCCCAGCGGCGGCGCCCGAAGCGACCGTCGACGCCGAGCTGACAGGCGCGCGCTACGACGAGCGTGCCTTCCTGCGGACGGTCGTCGAACCCGACGAGGTCTACATCGGACAGCAAGTCAACGTCACGGTGTACCTGTACACGCGACTTCGACTCTCACCACAGTCTGTGGTTCCGAGCAAGCCGTCGATGGATGGGTTCTGGGTGCACGACGATCCGATCACGAGCTTGCAGTCTGAGACCGTTCCTGTGATGGGCGCACATTACCGCGCCTACGTGCTTCAGCGTTCCGCGGCATTCCCACAACGGTCGGGCGAGCTCACGATCGGTGCGCCGAACGTCACCTTCGACGTGGGAGGGAGAAGCCTCTTCGATGCTCCACAGCGCGTCCAACGCGTCGGTGTGCCGGTCACCGTAACCGTCAAACCCCTCCCCGAGCCCGGTCCGGCCGGCGCTGTGATCGGGCAGTACACCATTCGGGCGTGGCTCGACCGTGCCACGGCAGACACGGGCGACGCCGTGACTCTCCGCATTGATGCCGCAGGGCTCGGCAACGTGCAGGATCTTCGCATCAACTTACCGCCAATCGTCGGAGTGCGAACGCTTCAACCGGCGATCCGCGATCAGCAACGCTTCCAAGGCGGCAAGCTCTCGGGCACCCGATCGTGGGAGTGGATCTTGATCGCCGAGGCTCCGGGCAAGCACACCGTGCCGCCAATCGAGCTTCACTTCTTCGACCCCGGTTCCGGCGAGTACGGCACGGTGGCCACGCCTGCCCTCACCTTCATGTCGAGCGGGGCCGCCAGGCCTTCGCAACCCGCGATCGAACCGCGGGATACCCGCCCCACGCCCAGCGCGGCGACGTTCGGGCCGATCCGGATGTATAGCGCGCTGACTCGAGGCGAGACGCCCCTGCGTGACCGGAGGTGGTTCCCTTGGCTTCTGGCGTTTCCGCCGGTGCTGTTCGTCCTCGTCATGATGGGAGCGGGCGTCGCGCGGCGTCGCGAGCAACGCAGTGCCACTGCGGGCGCCGTTCAGCGCCAGCTGGTCCGCAAGGCGGAGGACGCCCTGCAGGCCAACGACCCGAGGTCCTTCTACGACCGCATCGTCGCGTCGATCACACACGCGCTAGATTCCCGGCTTGGCGAACCAGTCGGGGGGCTGCCACATGCAGACCTGCGTACCCGGCTCGTGGCCGAACGCTTCGACGACGACTTGGTGCAACGCGTGATCAACGAGCTCGAAGGCGCAGACTTCGCGCGCTTCGCTGCGTCCGGGGTGAACAAGGACGAAATGGAGCGATGCCGTCAACGGACCGCCGCGATCATCGAACGGATCCAGCGCTCGAGGAGCAAGACATGATGCGACCGTGGTACATCGCCCTTGCGCTCCTGGTCGCTCCCGTTGGCGCCGCCGCACAGCAACCGGGGCCGGCTTCCGGCGTTTCATCTCTGACGGGGATCTTCGAAGCGGCAAATGTCGCTGCGTCACGAGGCGACCACGCGGTTGCGATTGCCAACTATCGCAAGCTCACCGAAGCAGGTATCCACGACCCCGACGTCTACTTCAATTTGGCAACCTCGTTCGCGCAGTCCGGTGACTACGCACGTGCCATCCTCAACCATGAGAGAGCTCTCACGCTGCGCCCCAACGACAGTAAGGCCTCGGAGAATCTCCGAGCCGCCGAAAAGGCGCTGGAGGAGCGCCGAGCTGAGCTAGAGGGCGAGGCGACGATCCGCCGGAGCAGCTCGATCAGCGATGCGCTCTACCGAGGTTTGGCCGAGGATGCGCTCGCCATCGCAATGCTGGTGGCGAACCTTCTGTTTTTCGTCGCTCTCGCGTGGACCGCGGTCAGCCGCCGACGAAACGGCTGGCTTTACGCGCTGCTGATCTCGTCGGGCGTCGTCCTTTTGTTCTGTGCGTCTGGGCTCGGCGTCAAAGCTGGCCTGCTTCGAGACGGCCCGCGAGCCGTGGCGCTCGACGATCGCGTCATCCTTCGCGAAGGGCCCGATCCGCGAGCTCAGGCGCGCGGAGAAGCGCGAGGGGGCGACCGAGGAGAGATCGTCGGCCACGATCGCGATTTCGTGAAATTGCGTGTGGTTAGCGGGCTGGAAGGCTGGACGCCAAGCTCAGGGGTCGGGCTCATCGACCGGGACCACAGTGTCCATTGACAACGCAACTCAACAGAACGAGGATGCGGCCCGAGCTGGTGAATCCAGGAGCAATGAAACGATGACAACCGACGCTGCGACCAAGATCCTGGTCGCCGACGATGACTTGGAAATCTTGGCACTCGTGGCGCGGCACTTGAGCTCGCTTCCCGCCGAGATCGTCGAAGCTTCGGACGGTGAAGAAGCGCTTCGCCTCGCGCGACGCGAAAAGCCCTCCCTCGTCGTGCTCGACGTCATGATGCCAGGGATGAGCGGTTGGGAAGTGTGCCGTGCGATCCGTGAGGATGAGTCGATGGGAGGAACGGGCGTCATCATGCTGACCGGCATCGGCGAGCGCCTCAACGAGATGACGTCGCCGCTCTACGGGGCCGACGGATTCCTCGACAAACCCTTCGAGCTAGACGACCTGGCCGACAAAGTTCGGGAAGTCCTCGCAGGCCGAGACTCCGGCTGAACTTTGGCCTCGTTGCCGCCCATGCGGTATATGCTACCCGGCTGACGATGTCCTGGAAACGCGCCGTGATCATCGTGCTCGCCGTCGCCGTTGCGAGCTGTTCCAAAAAGTCGGAAGAAGCGCCGGCCGCAGAGGACGAGTGGCCGAAGTACGGTCTCACCGAAGCCCAGGCCAACGAGGTGCTCGCGAAGGTAGGAGATCGGACCATCACCGTTGGAGAGCTTGCTGAGCGTCTCGCATCTCAGTCTCCCTATCTGCGCGCGCGATTTGAAAGCCCGGAGCGCCGCAAGGATTTCCTCGACAACCTTGTTCGCTTCGAGCTCCTCGTAGTTGAAGCGAAGCGACGCGGCTACGGGGACAAGCCAGAGATCATTCGCGCGCGCCGCAACGCCATGATCCAGCAACTCGTGAAGCAAGAGGTCGATGAGCCGCTCGAAGCGGTGGAGATCACCGACGAAGAGGTCAAAGCTGTCTACGACGCGAACCCGCTCGAGTTCGATCGGGCGGCTCAGGTTCGCGCGAGCCACATCTTCATCAAGGACCGCGGCCGCGCGAACACGCTGCTCGCCGCGGCGAAGAAGGCGGACCTCGCCGGATTTCGCAAGTTGGCCCGCGACGAATCCGAAGACGAAAAGACCAAGGGCGGTGGTGGCGACCTTCAGTTCTTCGAAGCGAGTGGCGAGGGCGAACCCCCGGCAGCGATTCGCGAGGCTACGTTCTCGCTCGACAAGGTGGGCACGGTGTATCCCACGCTGGTCGAAGAGGGCGGCGGCTTTCACATCATCATGCTGACCGGAAAGCGCGCTGCGCTGACGCGGACCTACGAGCAAGCCAAGCGGGCGATTCGCCACAAGCTCACCCGTGAGAGGAAAGACGCCGCCATGGAGGCGCTGACCAAGCGTCTTCGAGAAGAGATCGAGGTCGAAGTCGACTACGACGCACTAGAGGCTATCAAAGTCGAACAGCAAAGGTCACCGCAAGGCCAATGATGACCCGCCTCGTCGTCGCCTTCATCTTCCTGCTCACGGCCAACTCGGCCAGCGCAGACGTCGTCGAGCGAGTGGTCGCCACGGTGAACAACGAAGCGATTTTCCTCAGCGACCTTCGAAAACGTGCGGTTCCTTTTCTGCCACAGGTTGCAGAAGCGTCGACGGAAACGGAGCGGATGTCCCGTCTCAAGGAGCTCTACGACGAGTTGCTCAACTACTTGGTCGACGAGCAACTCATTCGACAACTGGCATCGAGCAGCGGCATCCGTGTGACGGACGCAGACGTGGACAATGCGATCGAAAACCTCCGGCTGCAGAACAACATGACCGAGCAGGAGTTCCAACAGGCGCTCGACGGACAGGGCTTCACCCAAGGCCAGTACCGTAAGGATCTCAAGAGGCAGCTCATCCGCCTCAAAGTCATGAATGAGCGGGTACGATCACGAGTCAACGTGACCGAAGAAGAAGTCAGAGCGCGTTACGAGCAGCGCGCGCGCGAGGGAGGCAGCGAGCTGCGCTTTCAGGTCTCACACGTCGTGGTTCCTGTTGGAGAAGGGGCGTCGGCAATCCAAGTGGCTGCGAAACGCCAAGAGGCCGAAACGCTCCGCGCCTCACTCACGCCGGAAAACTTCAACGCACGCGCGACGCAACTGAACGGCGGCGACCTCGGCTGGCTTTCACAGGGCGACCTACCCGAGGAATTGGAACGAGCCCTCTTGCCGCTCAACGCCGGCGAAATCAGCGAACCGGTGAGAGGCAGCTCCGGCTTCCACATCTTCTTTTTGCAAGATCGCCAAGTCGGCGCCGGCTTCCCTTCCTACGAAGAGATGAAGCAAGAGCTCTACAGAGAGATGCTAGACGCGGCGATGATCCGGCAGGAGAAGATCTTCCTCGACGAGATGCGCCGCAAGGCCGTCATCAACCGCATGCTCTAGCTTCGCGCGACGGTGTCGAGGCGGTTTCGGGCGCCGGCAGCTCGCTTACGTAACGCTCGAGACCCTTGACTATGCGAGCCATGAAAAGCCTCACGGCCGGGCGCACAAGCGGAGACACATAGCGCATGCGGCTCCGAGACTCGTACGCGACGCGCCAAACAAACCTGCTCCGTCCACCGCTGAGTGGCTCGAGCTCGTAGTACTCGGCGAGCGAGGCCACAGCGGGTTTGCTCGTGCCCACGAAGTAAAACGCCATGCGATGCGGGGGCTCCCAAACGAAGAAGCGCTCGTGCGCGACGAGCCCGCCCACGATGTCGACGTCGCGCGTCGTGCCAACCGCAAACGGTTTGGGGCTCGTCCAAGTCACCTTCTGGATCGCGCGTGCCCAAATCGGCCACGACTCGGGATCTTCAAACACTTCGAAAACCCGTTCCGGAGTCGCGTCTAGGGTGGTCTCGAAACGAAAGCTCTCGTCGAGCCGATCGAAGTCTTCCAGGGTGAGTGGCTTACATTCGTTGACCGGCCAAGCGTGGCACTCCGTCCCGAGCGAGTCGAGCCTCCACCTCTTTTGCTGCTAGGCTGCGCAGCGATGAGCGGTGAAGTCAGAATCGAGCGAGACGGACCGATCGCGCGCTTTGTATTCGACCACGAAAAACGACGGAACGCGATCACAGTCGACATGTGGGGGGCGATCCCCGAAGCGGTGCGCACCGTTCAAGAAGACCCGAGCGTTCGCGTCGTTATCATGCGGGGTGCAGGGTCTGAAGCATTCGTGTCAGGCGCCGACATCTCGGAGTTCGAGCAAACGCGGACCGGGAACGCCGGACGAGAGTACGACGCGATGACCGCGCGCGCGTTCGCCGCCTTACAAGGGCTCGAAAAGCCACTGATCGCATCGATTCATGGGTTCTGCATTGGCGGTGGCGCGGCCATCGCTCTGACAGCAGACCTTCGCTACGCCGCCGATGACGCCCGCTTCGCTGTCCCCCCGGCCCGCCTCGGCCTCGGCTACCACACGGCCGGCATTCGGGCCTTGATACGAACCGTTGGCTTTTCGGAAACGGCCGACTTGCTGTTCACCGCGCGGCGCGTCCCCGCCAATGAGGCGCGCCACATTGGACTGGTCAACGAGGTGTTTGCCAAAGACGTGT
>CALJYC010000323.1 GCA_937984275.1 uncultured bacterium
ATTCCACAAGGGCCTCCTCCTTCGTTGAGGTCTCACTTGTTTTGGAATCGGGTTCAGTCATGCGCAATCCTCGCGCGCGAAAGACGCTCGACGCAGAAGCGGAACGTCCGGGTTAAAAGGGTCTCGTAGAGTAGGCAGTGGCCGTTTCGGCGTCAAGCGACCGTGTTGTTGCCGCTGGGTCCGTGGGCCTCTACCCTCCTTTCCGGGGCATGTCTGAGGAAGGTCGCGAGCGTCGAGAATCTGGGCGGGCTGCCCTCGAATTGCAGGTCGAATACGACCGCCTCAATGCCCTCCTGTCGGATTACACGCACAACATCAGCCGGGGTGGCACCTTCATCCGGACAGATCGTCCTCTGCCCGTCGGAACTGTGTTGTCCTTCACCATTCGGGCGCCCGAGCTCGGTGACCCGATCGTGCTTCGCGGGGTGATTCGCTGGGTCGTCGACACCGGCAAAGCCAGCACCGGTCGCCCCTCCGGGATGGGGATCGCGTTTGTGTACGACTCTCCCGCTCACAGGGAGGCGCTCGAGGCACGCCTCGACCGGCTGATGGTCCAATCGCTCGGGCCGGCTGCCTTCGAACAACTCATGGGCAAGCCCGCCTCCGAGGACGACCCCCAATGACCGCTGCGGTCCGGATCGTTCGCGGTGACCTGACCAAGGACACAGCCGACGCGATCGTGAACGCCGCCAACCAGAAAATGCTCGGCGGCGGCGGCGTCGATGGCGCCATTCATCGCGCCGCGGGGCCCTCCCTTCTAGAGGCGTGCCGCGCGGTCCCCGAGGTCCGGCCCGGCGTGCGCTGCCCCACCGGCGAGGCGCGCATCACCCCCGGGTTCGAGCTCCGGGCGCGCTACGTCATTCACACGGTTGGCCCGGTCTATGGCGGACGCGGCCGTGACGCCGAGTTGCTCGCCTCCGCGTTTCGCTCGTCGGTCCTGGTCGCTATCGATCACGGGCTCCGGTCGATCGCCTTTCCCGCCGTATCCTGTGGCGTCTACGGCTACCCGATGAAGGAGGCAGCCTCGATCTCAGCACGGGTCATCCGAGAGCAGGCGTGGAACCTCGACGAGATCCGCTTTGTATTGTTTTCCGAAGATGCCGTCACGGCGTGGACCGCCGCTTTCGCGTGACGCTCTCGAGCTTGAGCACGCCGCGCGGACACATGTGCGCGCACATCCCGCACCCGACGCACGACGCGCGCGTGAAGCTCTCGTTAGTCTGCGCATACGAGCGAACGTCGATGCCCATCTCGCAATACGTGCTGCAGTTGCCGCACGAAATACACATGTCGGGTTTCACCTTGATGCGGTAGCGCCCCAGCTTCTGCACCAACCCGAGCACCGCGGCCATCGGGCAGAAGTTGCGGCACCACACCCGGGGGCCAAACACCGGATAAAGGCCCACGCCGATCACACCCGCCAAGATCGCGCCGACGGCAAACCCATAGAAGCTCTTGATCGACCAATCTTGCCAGTGATCCCCCGCAACAATTCGATGGAACGCTGGATGGTCACCGCCGATCCACCAATCGAGACCGATGAGAAAGGTCGTCGCGATAGCGATGGCCAACACGAGATGAATGCTCACCTGCTCGAAGCGCCACGACTTGGTCGACTTGCTGGTCAGGTGTCGCCACGGGTCGCCAAATGTGTTGGCCAACCCGCCGCACCCGCAGACCCACGAGCAATACCAGCGCTTCCCGTAGAGCACCGCAAGCACCGGCGCGGCCAGGAGCGAACCCACAACGGTGTACAGCGCGAAATACAACGGCAGGTCCACGAGTGTTTGCGGATAGAGATAGTCGTACTTGAGCGGCCAGAAGTAGGAGAAGTAGAGCTCCTGGCCGCCAAAGAGCGGCATGATGAACGGAAGCGTGAACCCGAGCGCGATTTGAATCGCGACGTTCACCGTGATCCGAAACCGGTTGTAGCGGCTGTTGCCATGGCGCTTCAGGTAATAGATGCCGCCCATGATCATCGCGATCGAATAGAGGAACCCATACAGATACCAGCGGTTGCGCAGACCGGCGGCTTCGGAAATCGCGGTGAGTGGTGCGACGCCGAAGTGTTGTTGCACTTTGTGTTCCCAATAGAGAACGACATAGAACGACACCAGCAACGCCGAGATCGCAAGGCCCACGACGCTTCGGTTGCGCCAGCCCTCGCGATAGGTCGTCAGAAGTCCGTCTTGTCCCTGCTGGTCCATCCTATGCCCTCAGAACCTGCAACGGTGGTACGAGCTCGGTGTCGAACGCGGCGTCGTTCAAGTGAGCAAGGACCCAGTCGAGACTTCGCCGCTCCTCGATCCAACGGATGAGCACGGTGTGGTCCCATCGCCGGCCGAGCATGTTGAACCCGACCACGTGATCATCCTGGACGACGACGCGTGTGGTGCTGCGCACTTTGCCCGTCTCCTCAAAAAACCAGTCCGACTCGCGGTCGAGAGTCCAGTTCACCAAGCCTGCCGTGGTGTACTCGATGTCCATCAGCTTGGCCGAGTTGTACCAGGTGCCCCGCTCATATCGCGGCACGCCACCGAGCAGGCGCCCCCCCGCTACGCGCCCCTGGTCGCGCGCCGTGTACCAGAGCTGCTCGGGCCGTCTGGTCCCGTCGAACCAGCGCACCGACGCACAGTCCCCGGCGGCAAATACATCCGGTGCGCTCGTTTGGAGGCCTTCGTCGACCGCGATACCGCCGCGCTCATCGAGCTCGATCGCCGTATCGGCCAGCCATCCGGTGTTCGGTGTGACGCCGATCCCAACCACCACGCAGTCGCTTTCGTAACGCCCCTGATTGGTCCGCACCGCCGACACGTTTCCATCCGCGTCGGTCTCGAGGGCTTCGACGTCGTGCTCGAGGTGGACCTCAACCCCGTGCTGCGCCATCCGGTCACTGATCCACTGCGCTTCCCGTCGGTCGAGCGCGATCGGCCAGAACCATTCTTCACGGATGAAGAAATGAGGCCGGAGGCCCGCCGCCACGGCGACCTCCACGGCTTCAATCCCGATGAGCCCCCCGCCGATGACCGCAGGCTGCCGCGCCAACTGTCCACGGTGCTCCGCGGCAACTTCGCGAAAGCGATACGGCGAGTCGCCGGCGCTCGGATCCGCATGCGCCCGCGGTCGCGGCGGGCCCCCGCCACGGGATGCGCCACCGTGTACCTCACGTTCGTACCAGTCCAGGTCCTGCAGTGTGACGAAGTGACCGACCCCACGGGCATCACTTCCGGGCCAAGGCCCCGGGCGTGGCCGCGACCCCGAGGCAATCAGCAAGCGGTCGTAGGCAATCGGCTCATGACCACCGGCCAACGAGACGCGCCGGCTGACGATATCGATGCCTGTCGCCCGAGCGCGCACCCGCCGGAAGCCCAGCCTCTGATACGCGTCGCGCTCGAGGGGTTCGATGTCGCGGTGGCTCATCTGTCCGCTGAAGACCCACATCAACGCAGTTCGAGAGAAGAAGTGGTCGCTCTCCTCGGAGATCAGCGTGATTTCCCAGCTCGGCTCCCTGTTACGCACGGCGCGGGCCGCCTCCATCCCCGCGACTCCGTTCCCAATGATGACGATGCGCATTCCCGCCACAATACGATGCTTTTGGCCCGGAGTTACAGCCTCGTCAAAGCTGCCCTCTAGCCCTTGAGACTATGGCTTTACTGGATTTAATCACTTAGACTGCAAACTATGCAAGAGAATGCAACCAATGCCTTCGTGGCTGGGGTGCTGGTGGGGAAGCCCATCTTCCGCGCGCCCGGCATCGTGGTGCATGGGGGACTGGACCGTGAGGATCGGGAAGTGGCGGTCATCGTCCTACAGGCGGTCACGACCGATGGGCAGAAGCTCAACTTCCAGAACATCGCTCGCTATGCCGACGCCTCGGGCATCGAGATCATCAAGGAAGAGCCGCACGTCATCCTAGCCACGCCGGAGCCAAAGGGGATCTTTCGCGACTTGCCGTGGAGCTCGTGGCGCCTCGAAGAGCGGCTCAGGCATTTCCGAGAAGTCGCCAGCATCGTTCAACGGTTCCACGCGACCGACGTCCCCGTGGGCAC
>CALJYC010000324.1 GCA_937984275.1 uncultured bacterium
CGCACGGCGCATTTGCGACGTCGGCCGCTGTACTTGCCACTCGCCGGGCATCTTGAATGAGATGGCGCCAACGTCGATCATCCCCGAAGCATCGGGCTGACCCGACACTGCGGGTGCGCCACGCGGGCTCTGTTTCATATCCATCCCTGCGTGGGGATCCTGCGTGCCGCCGGGATGCGCGCCGCCGGTTTCGGTCGTGCCGACCGGCGCTGTGCCAGCCGACGGTGCTCCTTCTTTGGGGGTCGGACCCTTGTTCTGGCAGCCCAAGACGAGCAGGAGGGCAAGGGACATCACGAAGACATGCGGCGATCGTTTCATCATCATCGGCGTATTGGAGCACTTTGCGCCCCGCCCCTCAAGCAGTTCATACTCCGCCCACATGCGACGCACACGAGGGTTCATCGATTTGGTATTTGACGTGGTCGAGGAGACGACCAATCTCGTCCAGCGGACGCATGATGCGGTCGTGGACCGGTCGGTGCGGCGGTTTGCCCCGATCGAGCCAGCTACGAGCACCGCCAAGGTCATCACAGGGGTCGAGACGGCCATATCCGGGGGCGTATTCGAGTCGATCCGGGTGCTCAACGGTATCAGTCGCTTCACGGTGAATGCCGTGGCCGATGTCGCCGAGGCCGGCCTCGATCACCCCTCCGAGGCTGAGGCCCTCCAGCTCGCGACGCCCGTCCGTTCGAGCGCGGCAGGGACCGCGAGTTGGTACGTCGACTATCTGCAGTCCTCGATCAACGGATTTTGGGGCGACCACCTGAGTCGGAAGAACAGCCGCCTCGACCTGGGGATGACCCTTCGCCACCACGGGCGGCACCTGCCCGCGACTCCGGAGGCGTTTGCGGCGGCGTTTCCGGAACCGACCAACAAAGTCTGCGTCTTCGTGCACAGCCTCGCGGCGACCGAGTGGCTGTGGAGCCTGTCTTCGGAGGAGCACTACGGGGATCCCGACGTGACCTTTGGCACGCGCCTTGCGGAGGACCTCGGCTACACACCGATCTATCTTCGGTACAATACCGGCCGGCACATCTCGGAGAATGGGCGCGCGTTGGCCAAGCTGCTTACCGAGGTGCTCGACGCGTACCCGGTTCCGGTCGAAGAGATCGCGCTCGTCGGGCACAGCATGGGCGGCCTCGTCGTGAGAAGCGCGGCACACTACGCGCGCGAGCACGACGAGCCGTGGGTCGGACATCTCCGGCATGTCGCGTGCATCGGTTCGCCCCATCTCGGCGCGCCGCTCGAAAAGGCGGTCAACGTCCTCACCAACATCCTGCGCAAGGTCGACGCTGCGGGCGCACACGTTCCAGCGGAGCTGCTCGACAGCCGTAGTGCTGGCGTCAAAGACCTTCGCTACGGGTACACCGTCGACGAAGAATGGGCCGGAAAAGATCCCGACGAGGTGTTTGCCGATGCCCGGCGCAACGTGCCGCTCGTCGACGGGGTCGGGTACTATTTCCTAGCGGCCACGATCGCGCGCGACCCGGCGCATCCACTTGGCCAGCTGCTCGGCGACTTGATGGTTCGGCTACCCAGCGCGTCCGGCGAGGCCCCCGAGCACGCCCGGCGCATCCATTTCTCCAGCGGGTCCGTGCTTCCTGGAATGAATCACATCCACATCGCCAACCATCCGGTCGTCTACGAGGCCCTGCGCGACTTGTTGGCGGCCTAGGCGGGTCGATGCAAAGCTGAGGCCCAATGGCGCCTCAACGACCTTCGGATTCCGCGGCGGATGAAGTCCGCGCCGCGCTTGGCCCTGCGCTGCAGCGGTTCGGCCCGGACTACTGGCGCGAGCAAGATGCCGCCAAGACGTTTCCCGCCGAGTTCTTCGATACCATTGGCGAGGCCGGGTACTTCGGCACCTTCATCCCGGAGGCGTACGGCGGCTTAGATGCCGGGGCGCGGGTGGCCGCCGTGCTCGTCGAGGAGATCAACAAGGCGGGGGGCGACGCCGCGTCGGTCAACGCACAGATGGCGATCTGCCGAACGCTCGTCCTTCACGGCACCGAGGAACAGAAGCAACGGTACCTCCCTGGCGTCGCGTCCGGCGAGATTCGGTTCCTCACCGTCGCGGCGACCGAGCCCGATAGCGGCGCGAACATGGCCGAGCTTGCGAGCATGGCACGGCGTGATGGTGACGATTGGGTGATCAACGCCGGCAAGGTGTTGATCTCCTTTGCCGAGCACACCCGCTTGATGATCCTTCTGGCACGCGCCGACGAAGGGACGACGCTATTCTTGCTCGATCTCGATGAGGTGGGCGACCAAGTCGAGATGCATCCGATCGACCTCGTCGCGCACCGTATGACTTCGAGCCTGTTCATCGATGATCTTCGGTTGCCGGACAGCGCGCGCATGGGCCCCGTTGGGGACGGGCTTGCCTGCCTGATGCAGGGCTTCGTGATTCGACGGGTGCTCGCTGCGTCGGAGGCGATCGGCAACGCTCGCTTCTTGCTCGATCGGAGTATCGAGTACGCCAAGACCCGCAAGACATTCGGCCAGCTGATCGGCGTCAACCAGGGCATCCAGTATCCGCTGGTGCAGGCTTATGCGAAGGTCGAGGCGGCGGACTTGATGCGCTGGGACGTGCTGGATCTCGTCGATCGTGGCGAGGATGGGGTGCCGCGCTCCGCGATGGTGAAGGTGTTGGCGTCCGAGGCAGCCTGGGAGACTTCGCGCGCCGCGCTGACCACGTTCGGTGGCTGGGGCCTGGCCTCCGAGTACCACGTCGAGCGTAAGCTCCGCGAAGGCACGGTCTACGTGTTTAATAACCTCTTAATGAACCTGATCGCCGACCGGGCGCTCGGGCTTCCGAAGAAATAGCCGCCCCGCTCAGGCCGGCTGATACGCGCAGAGCGGATCCTCGCCGAGCGGATCACCGGTCATTGCGTATGCGCGCGCCCGCGAGCCGCCGCAGGCGAACTTGAACTCGCAGCGACCGCAGCGCCCTGTGTAGTTCCTCGGGTCCTGAATCTCGTGAAGCGCCTCGGACTCGCGGTAGATCTCGTGCAAGGCCTGGTCTTTGACGTTCCCGAGCAGTGGGTAGGGCAAGAAGCCCGCCGGGTACACCTCGCCCAGATGCGAGACGAAAATCACCCCATTGCCGTCGCGGATGCCAAAGGCCATCTGGCGAGCGCGCGCCTGGATGTCTTTGAGCGGCATGCCTTCGGCGAGCTTCTGCTGAATCCAGTAGCGCCGATAGTGTGGGGCCTCGGTCGTCCCGACGCGGAACGGCGCTTCTTCGGAGATCGAGTAGACCCAAGCGAGAAGTTTCTCCACGTCGTCGGCGCTCGGTGTACTGAGCTCGGACCCACGGCCAACCGGCACCAGCAAGAACAGGCTCCAGCGGCGAACCGGAGGAGCGGCCTCGTCGCGCAGTAGCTCGTACATGGCCTGCACGTGGGGAAGCGTTTGCGCCGTGATGGTCGTGTTGACCTGCACCGGAATGTCGAACTCGCGCGCCCATTGCAGCGCGCGCATCGAGTAGTCGAACGTGCCCGGAACGTTACGAAACGCGTCGTGAAGCTCGGCGGTCGGCCCGTCGAGGCTCACCCCCATCGCGCTGATCCCGAGGTCGTGGAATCGGTCGACGGTCTCGCGCTGAAGCAGTGGCGTCGTGCTTGGCGTTATCGACACGTGGATTGGAAGCGACCGCCCGTACTCGATCAGCTCGGCGATGTCTGGCCGCTTGAGCGGGTCCCCGCCCGTCAGCACCAGCATGCTGCCGAGCTCTTGGACACTGCGCATCAGCGCCTTGCCCTGCTCGGTGGTCAACTCGCCGGGGTCGCGATGCGGAATCGCACTCGCGCGGCAATGCTGGCACGCAAGGTCGCACGAGATCGTCGTCTCCCAATAGACGTTGCGCGGCTGGCGGCGGTAGAGGAACCCTGGGTAATCGGTTCCGACGGTTTCAAGCTCCATCAGCTGTGCTCTTTCTCGCGAATGACGCCACCGAGACGGTCGGCCCAGTTCTCCGGGTAGCCCTCGTAGTACCGGGTCCACTGCCGGCCGGTTACTTCGCGATGAGCGAGGGCGTAGGCTGCTCGCGAGATAGACGGCAACCCGATGACGGGCAAGTAGAGCCACCCAAGCAACCGTGACTGCTTGGTGTGCCCGAGCTCGTGGGCGCGATTTCGGATGTCCAAGTCGTGCCAGCGGCTGCTCTCACGGCTCCAAAAGACGATGTGCCCGAGCGAGATGCCCGTCCCCTTGGACTCGACGACGAGCCGGCCGTCCTCGACCTCGATGTTCACGACGCGCTTCCGTACGGCTTCCGCCCCCAGCATCGCCGCTCCAAGCGCAGTCTGCGGCGCCTCCCAGATCAGCGACAAGCCTCGGCGAAGCAACGACATCCCCGCAAGGCTAGCACCGCGACGTCGTACCACTACTCGAACAGCGTCAGGTACTCGCCGTAGCCCTCTTTCGCGAGGTCCTCTTTGGGGATGAACCGTAGCGAGGCGCTGTTGATGCAGTAGCGGAGCCCGTTAGGCGCGGGGCCGTCCTCGAAGACGTGGCCGAGATGGCTATCCCCGTGCGCGCTTCGGACCTCGGTCCGGGTCGCCATGAGCTTGCGGTCAACGTGCTGTGTGACGTTCTCTTTATCGAGCGGCTTGGTGAAGCTTGGCCACCCGGTGCCGCTCTTGTACTTGTCCGTTGAGCTGAAGAGGGGCTCACCGCTGACGACATCGACGTAGATGCCTTCTTTCTTGTTGTCCCAGAACTCGTTGCGGAATGGCGGCTCGGTGCCCTCTTCCTGCGTGACCGAATACTGTAGCGGCGTGAGCTCCTTGCGAAGCTCGGCCTCGGCGGGCTTGTCGTATTCCTTGCTCTTGTCCGACATCGGTTTCTTCTTTTCGGCTTTGGGTTTTTCGGGTGCTTCGAGCGGCCGCGTACTCCACACGGCTTCTAGGAAGCCCTCACGGCCGGACCCGGCACGGTAACGTTTGTAGTGCGCTGGGTTCTTCTTGTAATAGTCCTGGTGGTAGCTCTCGGCCGCGTAGAACGGCTCGGCCCATCGTACAGGGGTGACAATGGGCGCCTTGAAAATGCCACTCTTCTCGAGATTGCGTTTCGAAGCCTCGGCCAGCTCGTGTTGCGTACGGTCGTAGGCAAAAATCGCGGCGCGGTACTGCTTACCGCGGTCGGCGAACTGGCCTCCGTCGTCGGTGGGGTCGATCTGCCGCCAAAACACCTTCAGCAGGTACTCGTAGGAGATGACGGTCGGGTCGTACTTCACTTGAACCGCCTCGACGTGGCCCGTCCGGCCCGAGCTCACCTCTTTGTACGACGGCGCCGTCTCCTTGCCGCCCGTGTACCCGGACGTGACGCTGACTACCCCGGGTAGCTTCTCGAACGGAGGCTCCATGCACCAAAAACACCCGCCAGCAAACGTCGCCTTCACCAGCGTGGGCGAATCAGCACGTGTAGAGGTCACCCCAATCGCCACCAAAATGGCCGCAACCAGAATCGGAACCCCCAACACAATCGTCCGCCAACTCTTCATCACCCCCCGTTAACGCCCCCACCCCGCAATTGTTTCACAA
>CALJYC010000325.1 GCA_937984275.1 uncultured bacterium
ACGGATTCAACAAGAGGAGATAGTCATCGCTAGACCGCGCTTTGGATCGCGCGATCGGCCGCGGGATTTCGGTCCGCGCGTCAACGATCGCATTCGAGTGCCCGAGATCCGTGTCATCGGAGCCGAGGGCGAAATGTTGGGCGTCTTGAACACCGACGAGGCTCGTCGGATGGCTCGAGGTCTCGACTTGGACTTGGTCGAGGTGAACCCGAAGGCCAGCCCGCCCGTGTGCAAGATCATGGACTTCGGCAAGTTCAAGTACGAAGAGAAGAAGAGGCAGGCCGACGCCCGCAAACGGCAGACGCAGATCGCGCTCAAGGAGATCAAGCTCCGCCCGAAGACCGACGATCACGACCTCGACTTCAAGACCAAACACGTGCGCCGCTTCCTCGAAGAGGGCAACAAGGTGAAGCTCACCGTTCGCTTCCGCGGCCGGGAAATCACCCACCCGGAAACCGCACAGCGGCAGATCGACGCCATCGTCGAAGCGGTGTCGGACCTAGCCACCGTCGAGACATCCGCGCGCCTAGAAGGCCGCACCATGACGGCAATCCTGGCTCCCCGAGTCAAAGTCCAACAAACCCGACAACCAGAATCGTAAAAAGGGGTCAGACCCCTTTTTCAAAGGGTTAATTCCGGACAGTGCCAGTGCTTCTATTTGCCGCCATCGCGTTCGCCTCGGGTGACTTCGTGCTCGACGACCAGTTTGAACGCACTCACCGCCGCGCAGACATCTTTGATGAGGGCGCAGTGGTGATCATCGCTGGTGCTCAGCGCAAGACCCCCGATGCAATGTACGCGTGGGAGCAAACCCTGCGCGCGAGGGTACCGGAAGGCACCCGCATCTTCGGCCTCAGCAATCTCAAGAAGCTCCCGTTCTTTGTGCCGAAGAGCGCAGTCAGAAGGGACCTGGCCGAGCAGCTCCCAAGGACCCCGGTCTTGATGGACTGGAAGGGCAAGGTGTACCCGAACTTGGGCTTCCCAGCCGGCGCGGTGATTTCGGTCGGGGTGTTTAGCGCGTCGGGGGAGCGCCTAGGTTTGGTGACCGGTGAGCCAACAGAGCCCCGCCTAGCCAAGGTCCTGGCGCTACTCTCCCGCTGATGCGGCTCCGGTTTCGGCCCCGGATTTTCCACCTAGAGACGCTTTCGGCCCCATAATTCCGGTCACTTGACTGCCGGGGCCGACGCGCTAAACAGCGTGCTCTCCGCTCCTCCGCCGCGGTCTCCGCTGGCTTGGGAGCTTCAAGCGAGGACAGTCAAATGCCCAAAATGAAAACAAAGCGTGCTGCTGCGAAGCGGTTCAAGGCCACGGGTGGGGGGCGGATTCGTCGTTCCACGGCTGGCAAGCAGCACATGATGCGTGGCAAGTCCGCCAATCGACTTCGGAAGCTCAAGAAGAACTCCATGGTCGATCCCCGCGACGAAGCACGCATTCGGCGTTTGGTTCCTTACGAGCTCTAAGACTTCTAAGGAGAACGCAGATGCCCAGAGTCAAACGAGGATTCAAAGCCCGACGTCGCCGCAACCGCTTGCTCAAGCACGCGAAGGGGTACTACGGCGCACGCCGCAAGGCCTTCCACGTCGCGATCGAACAGGTCCACAACGCGTGGGAGGATGCGTACCGGCATCGCCGCACCAAGAAGCGTGAGTACCGCCGTCTTTGGATCGCTCGCATCAATGCTGCGTCGCGGACCAACGGCCTGAACTACAGCCAGTTCATCGCGGGCCTCAAGCGCTCGAACATCGAGCTCGATCGCAAGGTGCTCGCAGAGATCGCAGTCGCCGATCCGGGCGGTTTCAAAGCTGTCGTCGAAGCCATCGATTAATCCGTTCCGGACGCACGATGGCAGAGCCTGATGCGGTTCAGACGTTCGAGGATGGGCTTGCCGAAATCCGCGGCGCCTACGCGGAGGCGTTGCGTGCAGCAGGCGACGAGCCCGAGCTCCGGCTGATCAACGCGCGCTACATCGGGCCGCAAGGGGAGCTCACCAAGCTCCTCAAGCTCATGCCAAAGTTGCCGGGAGACCGTCGGCGGGAGCTCGGCCAGGCTGCCAACGCGCTCAAGCAAGACATTCAACGCGCTTTCGATGATGCCCTCCAAGGCATCCATCGCGGCGCTCGCGAGGCGGAGCTCACCGGCCCCGCGCTCGACGTGACCTTGCCCGGTCGCTGGCACATGCCGGGCCGGCTCCACCCCATTACGCGCGTTCGAAACGAGGTGCTCGACATCTTCGTTTCGCTTGGCTTCGACATCGCCGACGGCCCCGAGGTCGAGCTGTACGAAAACTGCTTCGACAAGCTCGGCTTCCCCCCAGACCACCCCGCCACCGACGAGCACGACACCTTTTTCATAAAAGGAAACGGCTCCTCGGATGCGCAAAGCGTGCTGCTGCGAACCCAGACCTCGACGATTCAAATCCGCGAGATGATGAAGCGACAACCCCCGCTCGCGATTGTGTCTCCCGGTGCCGTGTACCGTCGCGACGACGACGCCACCCATTCGCCGATGTTCTTCCAGCTCGAGGGCTTCCTCGTGGACGAAGACGTCACCTTTGCCGAGCTCAAAGGCGTGCTGACGCTTTTTCTTCGCCGCCTCTTCGACGAGCACATCGCGGTTCGCTTTCGTGCGAGCTACTTCCCGTTCGTGGAACCCGGCGGCGAGGTCGACATGAGCTGCGTCTTCTGCCGCGCGTGGGAGGCTGACCGTGCGCGCACCGCCGAGTGCCGCGTTTGCAAGGGCACCGGCTGGATGGAGATCCTCGGCTGCGGAATGATTCACCCGGTCGTGTTCGAGAACGTCGGATACGATCCGGAGAAGTACACAGGCTTTGCGTTTGGGATGGGGCTCGACCGCATCGCCATGCTCAAGTATGGCATTCCCAACATCAAGCTTCTCTACGAGAACGACGTTCGGTTCTTGTCGCAGTTTTAGGAAGGGCGATGCTGGTTTCATTTCGGTGGTTGCAAGAGCTCTGTCCCGTCGACGCGGATGTCGCCGAGGTCGCCCACCGCATTTCGCTTGCGGGTCTCGAAGTGGAGGCGATGGACGAAAAGGGCACGAACCTGTCCGGCGTCGTGATCGCGGAGGTTCGTACCAAGAGCCCTCATCCCAAGAAGGACAAGCTGACCCTCGTCACCGTCTTCGACGGAGAAAACGAGCACGACGTCGTCTGCGGGGCGACCAACGTGCCAGAGCCAGGAGGCCGAATCTTGTTTGCCCGGTCGGGTGCCGTTCTTCCGAACGGGATGGAGATAGCCCCTCGCAAGGTCGGCGGCGTCGAGTCGAACGGCATGATCTGTAGCGAGGCCGAGCTCGCGATCGGCGCGGACGCCGACGGGATCTTCGTCCTCGACTCGGACAACGCAGCGCTTCCAGGAACCAACGTGGCGGACGCCCTCGACCTGCACGACGTCATCCTCGACATCGGCCTCACACCCAATCGCCCCGATTGCCTGGGTCACGTTGGAATTGCCCGCGAAATTGGGGTTCTTTTCGGGATTGGCTACAAGCCCCGCAAGTCTGCCGGACCGCACCGGACCTTTGCTGCCGGCGGCTCGTTCCAGTCGGCTGAGCCGACAACCAGCCTCATCCCGCTATGGGACACCGAGAGTGAGACGGTCGAGACCCCGGAGCTCCCCGCGGTCTCCGTCGAGATCGCCGATGGCGATCGCTGCCCGAGGTACGGCGCCGCGCTGGTGTCCGGTGTCAAAGTCGCTCCATCCCCATTCTGGCTCCGATACCGCCTGTACAATCTCGGGCTTCGGGCTCTGTCGAACGTCGTCGATGCGACCAATCTGATTCTGCTCGAGTGGGGCCATCCGATTCACGGCTTCGACCTCGCTCGGCTGGGCGGATCCAAAGTCGTCGTCCGCCGCGCCTCCGAGGGCGAGAAGATGGCGACCCTCGATGGCATCGAGCGCACCTTCACCGCCGATGACCTCTTGATCTGCGACGGCGAAGGTCCTGTCGCCGTGGCCGGTGTCATGGGTGGTCTCAACACCGAGATTCAAGACGAGACTCAGGACGTCCTCATCGAGTGCGCATACTTCGACCCAAGGTCGATTCGCCGCACGTCCCGACGTCTCGGCCTCCACACGGATTCGAGCCACCGTTTCGAGCGTGGCGTCGATCCGGAGGCGATCCCGCGGGTTCTCGCTAGCGCCGCATCCCTCATTGCAGAGCTTGGTGGTGGAGCCGCGGCGACGACCGCCATCGATCGGATCGCGATTGCGTACGAGCCAAAGTCGATTGGTTTCCGTCCTGCCCGAGCGGCACAGCTACTCGGTACGCCGGTGTCGAAGGATGAAAGCCTCCGCATCCTGGGGTCGCTCGGCTGCCGCGTCGTCGAGCAGAGTGATGACACGATCACCGCCGAGGCGCCGAGCTGG
>CALJYC010000326.1 GCA_937984275.1 uncultured bacterium
ATCGTATTCACCGAGTGGCAAGGCCGCTCACCACGCGATGTCGAGGACCAAGTCAGCTATCCGCTGACCACCGCGCTGCTTGGGATCCCCGGCGTCCGGACGGTGAGGAGCTCCTCGATGTTCGGCTTCTCGACGATCTACGTGATCTTCGAAGAAGGCGTGGAGTTCTATTGGTCACGTTCGCGCGTTCTTGAGAAGCTCGCTTCGCTCCCTGCGGGCACCCTCCCCGACGACGTAGCACCCGCGCTCGGACCAGACGCCACCGCGCTTGGACAAGTGTTCTGGTACACCCTCGAAGGACGGGGACCCGAGGGGGAACCAGTGGGCGGATGGGACTTGCACGAGCTCCGATCCACACAGGACTGGACCGTGCGCTTCGCACTGCAGTCCGTCCCTGGTGTTTCGGAAGTCGCCTCGGTCGGAGGCTACGTTCAGGAGTATCAAGTCGACGTCGACCCTGAAGCCATGCTCGCAAGCGGGGTAACGATCGAACAGATCGCCCGTGCGGTGCGCGAGTCCAACCTGGATGTCGGCGCGCGTACCCTCGAGATCAATCGCGCGGAGTACCTCGTGCGAGGCTTGGGCTTCATTCGCACGGTAGGGGACCTCGAACAAACCGTCATCACCACGCGTAAGCACACCCCGATCCGGATTGCCGATGTCGCGCGCGTCAGTTTAGGCCCGGCGCAGCGCCGGGGTGCACTAGACGACGCGGGCGCCGAAGCCGTCGGCGGTGTCGTCGTGGTTCGCTACGGCGAAAATCCGCTGGAAGTCATTCAACGCGTCAAGGCCAAGATCGCCGAGATTGCCCCCGGCTTGCCGAAGCGAACGCTCTCCGATGGCAGCACGAGTCAGGTCACGATCCACCCCTTCTACGACCGCACGACACTGATTCACGAAACCCTCGACACCCTTTCGACCGCGCTTTTCCAACAGATCCTGGTGACGGTAATCATCGTGCTCGTGATGCTGCGCAACCTCAGGAGCTCTTTGCTGATTTCAGCGGTGCTGCCACTCGCTGTGTTGGCAGCGTTCGTCGTAATGAAAGCCACGGGCGTAGACGCCAATGTCATGGCACTGGCGGGCATCGCGATCGCGATCGGGACGATGGTGGACATGGGAATCGTGTTCACCGAGAACATCGTTGCCCACCTCGCGAGCGCACCAGCGGACAAGAGCCGGGCTAGAGTAATCGCAAACGCGACGGCGGAGGTCGCTCCCGCGGTGGTGACCTCTGCGCTGACCACTGTCGTCAGCTTCTTGCCCGTCTTCGCGCTGACCGCTGCCGAAGGAAAGCTGTTCAGACCCGTGGCGTACACTAAATCGTTCGCGATCGTGGCTGCGCTGTTGATCTCGATGCTCGCACTGCCGGCACTCGCCCATCTAATCCTGCGGCGTCCTACAACTGCGGGAGCCACCGGGGCATCGCCCGCGGAGCCCAAGCGCTCGCGACCCGCAACGATATCGCTCGCCGTCCTAGTCCTGGCGGTTGCGCTTCTGCTCACTCGTAGCTGGCTTCCTCTCGGACCGGGGCATCATTTCGTCATCAATTTCGTCTTCGTGGCGATCACGATCGGCGCGTTGCTATTGGCCTTCTCCGCCTTCCAACGCGTCTATGTTCCGGTTCTCCGATGGTCCTTGAGACACAAGGCGCTTGCATTGGCGCTTCCAGTGGCCGTGCTGGTCGGGGGCATTGCCTCCTGGTCGAGTCTCGGGCGTGAGTTCATGCCGCCATTCGATGAGGGATCGTTTCTCTACATGCCGACTACGATGCCGCACGCATCGTTCGGGCAAGCACTGGACATGCTGCACACGATGGACGCAGCGATTCAGGAGATCCCGGAGATCGAGCGGGCTGTGGGCAAGCTTGGCCGTGCCGAAAGTCCCCTAGATCCGGCGCCGATCTCGATGTTTGAGACGCTGGTAACCTACAAGCCGGAGTTCGGCCTCGATGCGGACGGGAACCGCGTTCGCAACTGGCGGGACCACATCCGCTCCCCGAAAGACATTTGGGAAGAGATCATCAAAGTAGCCAGGGCGCCGGGGTTGACCAGCGCTCCAATGCTAATGCCGATCAACACCCGCATCATCATGCTGCAAAGCGGAATGCGAGCTCCGATGGGCATCAAGGTCTACGGGCCAGACCTCGAGACGATCGAGTCGTTCGGGTTGGAGCTCGAAGGACTCCTGCGCAACGTGGATGGCATTCGTCCGGAAACCGTCTTCGCGGACCGTGTCGTCGGCAAACCGTACATCGAGATCGATATCAATCGAGAGGCGATCGGCCGATACGGTCTGACGATCGCCCGCGTGCAGGACGTCATTCAAGTTGCCCTTGGCGGCCGCACCCTCACGAGGACGGTCGAAGGCCGAGAACGGTACCCGGTCCGCGTACGTTACATGCGCGAAGAGCGAGACAGCATGGAGGCGCTCGGCCGAGTGCTCGTCTCCGCGCCCGGTGGAGAGCAGATCCCCCTGGAGCAGCTCACCGAGGTCCGGTACGTGAAGGGACCGCAAGTCATCAAGTCCGAAGACACTTTTCTGACCAGCTACGTCCTATTCGACAAGTTGCCGGAGCTCTCCGAAGTCGACGTCGTTCAAAACGCGCGTGCACTCCTGTCGACAAAGATCGAAGACGGTGAGCTCGAGGTGCCGGCGGGAGTCAGCTACCGCTTTGCCGGCAGTTACGAGAACCAGGTTCGAAGCGAGCAGCGCTTGATTCTGCTGATCCCGGTCGCGCTGACCCTCGTGTTTCTACTGCTCTACATTCAGTTTCGCCGCGTCGTAACCACACTCATCATCTACTCGGGCGTCGTGCTTTGCGTCGCGGGAGGATTCATTCTCATTTGGCTCTACGGTCAACCGTGGTTCCTCGGTTTCCAAGTCTTTGGCACTGACATGCAGCACCTCCTGCACATCGGTACCATCAACCTGTCGGTCGCAGTGTGGGTCGGCGTGATCGCGCTCCTCGGGATCGCCACAGACACTGGTGTCGTGATGGCGACGTACCTCGCACAGCGCTTCCGAGCGGCGCCTGCCCATACCGTCGAGGAAGTGCGGGAACGAGCAGTCGAGGCGGGGCAACGACGAGTGCGTCCATGCCTGATGACGACTGCCACGACCGCGTTGGCCCTACTCCCGGTGATCACCTCTCAGGGTAGAGGCGCAGACGTGATGGTGCCGATGGCTCTGCCGTCGATCGGAGGAATGGGAGCGATTCTGCTGACGCTGTTCGTGGTGCCGGTGCTGTATGCTTGGGTGGAGGAACGCCAGCTTGAACACTGACACTGGCACCCCGTAGAGCGACTTCGCCGCCACGGGGCTTCGCTGGCACCTAGCCCCGTGGGCGATGCGAAGCATCGGTTTTACGGGGTGGCGCTGGCTAGTGCAGGAGCAGCACGTACAGCATTGCTCCGGCGGCCACTAGTAGCGCGCCAAATGCGATCACAATTGGCCCCCTAATCGCCACCGGGAACATCCCGCGCTCCAGATTCTTCGCGACCCACAGATACCGGCTGACTGCGTAGATGAGCGTTAGGCCGCCGAAGCTGATGAACCCGACGCCGGCGGCCACGGCGATGCCCTGATTACTCCCTGCGCCGAGCCGTTCGAGCAAGACCCCGAGACCCACCAGGCCGAGCGCCGTGCGCACCCATGCTAAAAACGTCCGCTCGTTCGCTAGATGGTCGCGCGCGGTGCTACCGCGATTTTCAACGACTTCTAGAGCCATCGGCTAGCCAATTAGCACAGCTCGCAGATGAAGGGGCGGCCGAGTATGCTCGGACCCCTGGAGGTAAGCATGACTTCGGAACGGATGAGTCCTGTAGATACCGCGTGGCTGCACATGGACGAGCCGGAGAACCCGGCGGACATCGTCACGCTCCTGTCTTTCGACGGTCGGTTGTCCTACGACGCGGTCAAGAAGGTCATCGAGGAGCGGCTCTTGAAATTCGATCGCTTCAAGCAGCGCGTTACGGAGACGGACGGCCACCCGACTTGGGAGGACGACCCAGAGTTCCAGATCGAGCGCCATGTGATGCGGTATGAGCTCGACGCGCCGCTGACGAGCGACACCCTGAGCAAGGTCGTCACCGATCTGGCCAATGAACAGCTGAGCCGGGACCGTCCTCTTTGGGCAATGCACCTCATCGAGGGATCGGACGGGGACTCGGCGATCGTTTCGCGCTTACATCACTGCATCGCCGATGGTTTCGCCCTCGCGCACGCCATGCTCACTCTTACCGATCGCGCTGACGGGACTCCGATGTCCGAAACCCTGCAGCCGGCGGAGCAAGGCGAGCACGAGCCTCTACTGGACGTGTTGGTGCACGAAGCCGCCGAGGTTGCGCGGCATCCAAGTCATGCAATCGACCTCGCGAAGCAGGGCGCGGCTCTGGCTCTTAGTCTCGGGCACTTGCTCTTCGTCCCGTTCGACCGGCGCACCGTGTTGAAGCCAAAGTTGTCGGGGCGCCGTCGCATGGCGTGGTCGTCCGGCTTGGACCTCGAGACGATCAAGTCGATCGGCCACTCTCGCGGGGCCACCGTCAACGACGTTCTGCTCAGCGCGATGACAGGGGCGTTGCGCAGCTTTCTGGCCGAAGCGGGCGAACCCGTCGACGAGTTCACCATTCGCGCGATCATCCCTGTGAACCTGCGGCCGGTTCGCTCGATCGAAGAGATGGACGATTCGATGGGAAACCGTTTCGGGCTCGTTTTCCTGGATCTCCCGGTTAACGAGAAGACGACCGAGTCGAGGTTCCGGGGGCTCAAAGAGCGGATGGATGCGATGAAGGGTACGCCCGAAGCATTCGTGGCATTTGGCATCTTGAACGCGCTAGGCCATACCTCGGCCACCATCGAGCACATCGTCAACGACGTGTTCGGACGCAAGGCCAGCCTCGTGGTGACGAACGTCCCGGGACCCCGAGAACCCCTCTACATGGACGGGGTGCGGCTTCGGGAGGTGATGTCCTGGGTGCCGCATCCGGCCCGCCTGGGGTTGGGTCTCGCCATCCTGAGCTACGCCGGAAAGGTGATCGTGGGGGTCAGGGTTGACGAGGCAGTGAGTAAAGACCCCGGTCGGCTCGTCGAGCTATTCGAGGAAGAAGCGTGCGGCATGCTCGAGAAAGCAAACACTTCGTATTGACGAGGGTGAAGTTCCTTGTGACTCTCGGCGGGCTCCCACGCGATCGGGAAAGGTTTTGGAGAATGAAGCGTCGTTTAGTACCAATTTCGCTACTTCTGGTTGCCGCGTTTGCGCTGCCAGGCACCACCACGCCCACCAAGGCCGAGGAGGGCTACACCTTTCGCATCGCCTCGCTCGTTCCGGAAGGGTCATCGTGGATGAAAATCCTCAATGCTTGGAACAAGACCCTCAAAGAACGAACCGACGGAAGGCTCAAGCTGCGCTTCTATCCGGGTGGCTCTCAGGGCGACGAGCGCGACTTCGTGCGGAAGATGCGCGTCGGGCAGCTCGACGGCGGCGTCGTCACGATGACCGGCATGAGCTTGTTGGTCCCCGCGATGAACGTCCTGGTGCTACCCGGCCTCCTAGACACCTATCCGGAGCTCGATCGGGTACGCGCGAAAATGGCCTCCAAATTCGAGGGCATGTTCGAAACGGAAGGCTTCAAGCTGGTCGGTTGGGGTGATGCCGGTAAGACCCGGCTGTTCTCAGTGAAGCCCATCAAGAGACCCTCCGAAATCAAGGCCATGCGCCCGTGGGTGTGGAAAGACGACCCGATTTTCGTCGAGTTCTACCAGGTGATTGGCGCAAGCGCGGTGCGGCTCGGCGTGCCCGAGGTCTATCCGGCGCTTCAGACACGCATGGTCGACGTCATCTCATCCTCGGCCCTCACCGCGGTCGCCCTCCAGTGGTACACGCGTGTGAAGTACATGACCGCGCACAACTCGGCGATCATCGCGGGCGGTACGATGATGCGCAAAGACAAATACGACGAGCTCCCGCCCGACCTCAAAGAGGTGTTCGACAGCACGGCGGCGCGGGCGCACGAGCTGCTCAACAAAGTCGTTCGCAAAGAAGACCAGAAGGCCTACGACGTCATCCTAAAAAAGGGCATCCAGGCCGTCGAAGCGGGTGACGCCAAAGCCGAATGGGATGCGGCGGACAAGAAGGTTCGTGACAAGCTGACCGGGCGAATGTTCTCGAAGAGCCTGGTCGACGAGGTCACAGCGGCCGCCGTCCCGTAGCCGTCAGCACGCACGAACCGTGAGCAACGCTGAGCACCTGCAGGTCGAAGCCAACGGCATTCGGATCCACGCGGTCGCCCAAGGCGAGGGGCCGGCCGTGTTGTTTTGTCATGGTTTTCCGGGCCTCTGGTACTCCTGGCGCCATCAACTCCCGGTAGTCGCCGAGGCCGGCTTCCGAGCGATCGCCGTCGACATGCGCGGCTATGGCCGAACCGATAGGCCCCTACGCGCGACGGAGTACGGGAACCAAACCATCGTCGCGGATCTGACCGGTGTCCTCGACGCGCTGGGCGAAGAGCGGGCGGTGTTCGTTGGTCACGACTTTGGCGCCCAGGCTGCGTGGGCCGCGGCTCTGCATGCACCAGAACGCGTCCGGGGCGTCGTCTCTGTGGCGGTGCCGTACGGCGTGGGCTTCGCACGAAGCAAAAAGAAGAGCGTCGGTAGCGAAAGGACGCCCAAGGAAGCGCGACCCAGGGGCCCGAAGCCCAGCGAGACCTACGCCGCAATCGCCAAGAACCATTTCGTTCATCTGCACTACTTCCAAGCAGTCGGCCCCGCTGAAGCCGAGCTCGGCAGCAACCCGCGGCTGTTCTTGAAACGCATCTATTGGGCGTTGAGCGCGCGTGGAAGCCTGCTCGACTTCAAGAACTTCCCAGCAGAGGGCACGGGCTACTTGGATGTCCTGGCCGATCCGAAGGAGCCTTTGCCGTGGCCGTGGCTCAGCGAAGAAGACCTCGACTATCTAGTGAATGAGTACATGCGAACCGGCCCCGATACGGCCTTCATCGGTGGCCTCAACTCGTACCGCGCCATGGACGTCAACTGGGAGCAGGACCCCGACTACGGCCGAGCCAAGATCGAACACCCGGCCCTCTTTCTCTGCGGCGAAAAAGACCCAGTCCTCCAAATCATCACCCCCAAAACCCTCGAGACGATGCCCACTCGAGTCCCCAACCTCCAAGGCACCCACCTGATCCCCAACGCCGGCCACTTCGCCCAACAAGAACAACCCAACCCCCTCAACAAAGCCCTCCTAACCTTCCTAAAAACCCTCCACTAGAAAAAGGGGTCAGACCCCTTTTTGAAAGGGTTAACCCATTTGAAAAGGGGTCTGACCCCTTTTTCACGCGTGGAACTGGGCGAGGAGGGTTGTGGAGAGTTTGTAGACTAGGCCGTAGATGGAGAGTTGAGGGTTGGCGCCGATGCTGGTGGGGAAGAGGGAGCCGTCCATGATGTAGAGGTTGTCGAGCTGGTGGAACTTGCCGTCGCAGTTGGCGACGCTTTGCTTGGGGTCGTCACCCATCGGGCAGCCGCCCATGACGTGTGCGCTGCCTATCGTTGCTTTGTGCGCGGCCACATCGAGCTCAGCGACGGCGGCTTTGGCTTCTTTCCACGACATATAGTGCTTGGCCTGCTTGTGCGCGGGCCGCGCGGACTTGGCACCGGTTGCGAACTGCATCTCGAGCATCGCGTTGTAAGCGCGGCGCACGCCGTCCAAGAGGTAGCCGTTGATCGGATAGTCGAGGGCGGGCTGCCCCTTGTCGTTGATCTCGACCGCCCCGCCCTGGCTCTCCTCGTGGAAGCCGTCGCGCATGAGGGCGACCATGCACTGGGTGTGGTTGAGCTTGTCCATGCTATCCGTGATTTGCTCGCCCGCGGCGCCGTAGAACCCTGCCGCAAAGGCTGGCTGCAGCGGCGGCACCTCCAACTTGAATCCGATTGGACCCGTATGGATGTTCTGCCACTGGAAGTGGTCTGAATAGATCGATTGCGGCGCGCCGTAGTACGGATCGATCAACTCTTCGTAGATCGCCATTGTCAACGTCGCCGGGTGCAAGAACGTCCGCTTTCCGATGCGCCCGTGCGGATCGGGTGCGTCGGACCGCAACAAGACCGCCGGGGTGTTGATCGCGCCGCCCGCCAAGATCGTCCGGGTGGCCCGGACCCTGATCTTCTGCCCGGTCGTGCCTCTGACGTCGGGCGTGAGAGCCTCCGCTTCAACGCCCTTCACGACGTCACCCTCACGCAGAATGCGAACGACCCGCGCGCGGTGAACGAGCTTGGCCTTGTTGTCCAGCGCGCCAGGAATCGTAGTGACGAGCATCGATTGCTTCGCGTCAACGGGGCAGCCGAGCCCGCAGTAGCCGAGGTTGAGGCAGCCACGCACGTTGCGGTGAATCGTCGCCCACGGGTAGCCGAGCTGCTCAGCGCCGCGTTGTAACATCGCGTTGTTGTTGTTCGGCGCTTGGGGCCACTTGTGAATATTGAGCCGCTCCTCCATGTGCGCGAAGTACGGCGCCATCTCCTCGCCCGAACAGCCGCTGACGCCCATGTGCTCGCCCCAAAACTTCAGCGTTTCAGGTGGCGTGCGGAAGCTCGTCGTCCAATTGACCGTCGTGGAGCCTCCCACCGAGCGGCCCTGCAAGATCACCATGCCCCCGTCTTTGGTGCCGCGTCCAGTGCCCTCTTGATAGAGGTCGCGATAGGCGGCGCGCTCTTGCATATCGAACTGACTCGACGTCTTGAGCGGCCCCGCCTCGAGCAGAATGACGCTCAATCCAGCTTTGCTGAGCGTCTCGGCGGCCGTGCCTCCACCCGCCCCCGTTCCCACGATGACAACGTCGGCCTCGAGCTCGAGCGAGGACGTCAGTTGACTTGCATCGGTGATGTCCCACCCGCGTTCGGCGGCCTTATTGTAAGGATCGGTGTTGCTTCCGAAGGTGATCGTCGATAGGTCCGTCACGGCGTTGCCTCCTCGGCTGGAGCAACCGCGGGCACGACGCCTGCCACCTTCTTGGGCGGACCCGGGTACCCGGTCGTCGCCGCGTTTTCCGGGATGAGGTACCAGGCGCTGATGATGAGTCTGGTCACCGCCGCGTAGATCGCGTTCAACAGGCCAATGCTACTGTCACGCAAGCGAGCAAGAGCACTCTCCGCGTCTTCCAAAGAGGCCTTGGACCACGCGGACCACTGCCCGGTCGTCAAACCTCGAGTGAGCCCGAAGCTCAGCACATCGAACGCTTGACGCACGCCCGCAACGACCGGCTCCGAGAGGTCGACCATCAGCGTGTCGAACGATTGCAACGTTTGATCGATGCCCGCGGTGTCGCCGGGCGCGATCTTCCCTTTCATCACCGCTGGTGTGAGCGCGCGCAGGAGCTCCACATCCTCGGGGCGAAGGAGCTTCATGCCGGATGCGGGCCCACTGGACGTACAACCTGACAAGGTTGCGCCGGCACTCATCGTCGACAGCGCGGCGGCGCCGGCCATCGACAGCTTGAGGAAATCACGTCGATCGGTTTGCATTGCAGCCGCAAGTGTACCCACAGACGCCGGCAGATCGTCCAGCACAAAACGCCGCTTCAGGCGCGCGGGCTCCGGACGAAATACTCGCTCATGGTGACGCTCGTGATTTTCCAAATCGGGAGGAACGCGGCGACGCTTTGCGCCATGATCGCCATGTTCTTGAAGACCTCGAATCGATTTCGGGCGCCGTAGAAGAGGAAGGAATTCGTCATGTGTCTTGCGGACGGCCAGGACTCCTCGACGATTCCTTCGTAGGAGGGGGCACCGGGAGTGAGCACCTCATCGACCACATTTCGCACGTAGCGGCTCCGAGGCTGCATTTTCTCCGACATCGGCCCCTGACGGTTGAACCAATGCCGCATCCAACGATCCTTTGGAATACGCTTGGGCCGCTCCAAAGGGGTGACCGAAATGACATAGGGTGAGCGTTCTCCGTCAGGCCAGTCGCGGGGCGCGCCGTGCTCGTTGCCACCGTAGTCGGTGTAAAGGTGCTCTCGGACCCGGTAACCGGCGATCTCGAAACCCGCATCGCTCAAAATCGCCTCGAGCGCCCCACGCGCGTTCAGTTCTTCCACCCACATGCTGACCTCGGCCGCAAAGGGGTTCGTGAGCTTCGTGGTCGGTGTCGGCGACGGCACCGTGGCGAGGTCGTCATCGATGTTCATCAACAGATACCGCGCGCCCGATTCGAGCAGCTTCGGTGCACAATGGTCGAGCAACGTGACACGACGATCGGCTGGCTCCATCGGCTCCCGTGGCCAGAGCAAGTAGATCAGCTTGATCATCGGGCGGCCTTCAAACGATCGTGCGTCGCGCGAAACTCGTGCATCAGCTTGGGAATACCTTCTGCCGCGCTGGTTCGCGGCTCGTAACCGAGGTCGGCGCGCGCTTTGTCGACGCGAAACGACGCATCGTGGCAGATCGACAGAACTCCTCGCCGCGTGACCGTCGGAAACGGGCCCCCGAAGTAGTGCACCACCTCTCCCAGATACGCGAACGCGTAGGCCACCTGGCGCGGGACGTGGAGCTTCGGCCAAGTGTAGCCCAGTCCTTCGACGATCGGGCGGTACCAGACGACCGGATTGGTTGGCTCGTCGTCGCTCACGAAATACGCCTCGCCACCGACGAGATCGGGGTCATCGGTCAGCTTCTGTGCCACCAAGAAGTGAACATCGACGACCGAATCGACGTGGACGTTGTCGGTCACGGACGTGCCATCGCCGATCGTGGCCTTGAACTGGCCCGCGGCAAGGTGCTCGAGGAAGTCGCGCACCATCATCGCGCCCTCCCCTGGTCCCCAGACACCGCCCGGGCGAACTGCCGCAGTGCGCAGGCCATTGGGATCGTCGGCTTCGCGCACGAGCTTCTCGGCTCGACTCTTGGTCTGCGAGTATAGGTCGGGAAGACCGTCGGTTCCGACATAGGGGGCGGTCTCGTTTCCTTCGCGAATCGGGCGGTCTACTGCCACTGTGATGGAGCTGGTGAAGATCAGCTTTTTCACCCCGGCGGCCTTACACGCCTCGATGACGCATTCAGTCCCCTGAACGTTGACGCCATACACCTGCCGGCGAACGCTCGGACGCGCTAGGGTCAAGGTGTTGATGATCGCGGCAGCGTGAAACACCGTGTCGACGCCTTCACACGCCGCCTCCATGTCGCTCATCTGGCGTATGTCACCGACGATACTCTTCACGCGTGTGTCGCCCTG
>CALJYC010000327.1 GCA_937984275.1 uncultured bacterium
ACAGCCGCATGGCAAACGGAACGGAGCAGTTCTGCGCCGTGCACGTCGGAGGGCTTGATGGAGCGGAGGTTGCTGGCCGTTGGGAGTGGTCGCAGGACCGTCATGTGCTGACGTTCGCTCCAGATCAGCCGCTCCGCACGAGCATGCAGCACACGCTGCACGTGGGCGGCGGCATCACCGATGTGGACGGTCACGGCATGGACTTCGACCAACACGGCTTCGACATGGGAGGCCATTGGGTCGATGAAGACATGCTGGGCCAGCACGGGGGCATGATGGGCGGCCATTCGCACATGGACGAAGGCTGGCAGCACCACAACGGCACCTACGGCATGGGGTTTCCGTTCACGACCGCACCGTAGGAGCATGTCCGGCACGCACGGCTGATCGGCCGAAACTAGTCGACGATGGAGTCGACGGCAGCCATGGTTTCCGAGGGAGAGCCCGATGCTTTGTAGTATCGCTTGAACGCCTCGATCTCGGAGGTCGAATGAGAGAATAGCTCCGCGGCAAACCGGGGGCTCAAGGTCTGGTAGAGGAAGTCGGCTTGGATGCGGTACGGACCGTCGATCGTGGGTGCGACAAACTCGTAGCTCACCGTATCTTCACCGTCCATGAAACTCTCGTCCTGCGATGCGGCACCGTGGACGCCCGTGTGCTCCGCGTCGGGATGATTCGGATTCCAACCCTTCGGTAGAAGACGATTGTCTTTGAGGTGCTCGGCAGCGCGTAGCAGCGTGAACGTGGGGCTTCCGTCCACGTCGCCCATGATGTCTTCGAGGATAAGGACCTCGTCGTCCTGCGTGATCACGTCGCGATGGGGCTGAATCGGGCCGCCACGCGTCTCGGAAGCCAGGACTTGCCCCTCCATATCGACGATCCGCCCCTTGTCGTCCGTGACGCCCGAAGAAAACACGAGCTGTCCGTCGTCGTCGATCACTTGCAATCGAACCCAGGAGCGGCGGCTCGGAAAACCCGTGGGGAGCTTGTGCCCGGCTAGATTCCGCAGGAGGAGCGTCACCCGGAGCTCATCGCCGTCGCGAGTCGCTCCTACGAGCTCCAGGGTCGCGCTGCGTTGCTCCAACTGATCACGAGCGGCGGCGATGGTCGCGTTCAATGCCGCGGCGGAAGCATTGGGTTGAAGCTCCTCCGCGTTGTCTCGAATCAGCGCTGGGACGAACGTATTCGCGCCCACAAAGACGTGGCGACCGTACGGACTGCGCGCGGACAGATGTCCGCCGCCCATTCCCCCCTGCATGCCGCCAAGCTGAGCGATCTCGGTGCGAATGTCGACACCGTCGATACTCGTCGTGGGCACGTGGCAGTCCTGGCAGCCCGCTGCTCCGAGGAGAGGAGAAGCCAACTCGTCGTTGTAAACCGAGTTGCGCCATTCTAGGTAAGGTGTCTGCTCGGCAAACCGATCTCCCGTCGCGGTACCGTCGGGGTCTAGCGTGTTGGTGAACAGGGTGTGGCAGGTGCCGCACAGCGCCGACTCGGTCGTGTGCTCTGCGTAGACGGGCTGGTAGCCGGTGGAGCGCCACATCGGCATGCCAAACGGATCGACGTGAGGCCCGTAGATGCTTTGGGAGTCGTTGAGGACGAAATTGCCCGAATAGCTCGAGTCCTCGCCGAAGTCGTCGGATGTAATCTGGTGGCACACGGTGCAGGACACGCCATCGAGGAGGATTTGACTCCGATCGGTGTCGGTGTAGACCATCTCCAGCGTCGGCAGCACACCGTCTTCGAGGCCCGCCCGCTTCGCCATGGGGCCGTGGCACGAGAAGCACTTGGCCTCGATCTCGGATTTTCGGGATGGGGTCGCTGCGATCTCGGCGGACATCATCGCGCGCCAAAGCGGATCCCGCGCTGCGCTCGCCATCATGCTGGAACGCCAGAGATCGAACGGCGCGATCGGACGCGAGGCCTCGTCCCGCATCGCGTCCGACCCCTGCGCGTTAGCATGGCAGTCGGCGCAAAGCGGTGCGGTGGCGAAGGCGTCATCGACGACGGTACGAGACGCCGCAAGCGGCGGGAGAGTCGGCGGCGACGACGCATCCGTCCCGGTTCCAGCGTCCACCGGCGGGGCTGCGTCCATGGGCCCACCGTCTGAGGGCTCGCCCGTGTTTCCCGCGCAGCCGGAGCTCAGAAAACAGACAACCGCAACCGCATTCAGAAGGCTATTAGTGCGTATCGTACACATGTCATGGCCCGCTTGAGTGATGCCTCAGATCTCCAGACGCCGCAAACGGAGAGAGTTTGCGATGACCGACACCGAGCTGAAGCTCATGGCCGCCGCTGCGAGCATCGGGCTCAGGAGCAGACCGAAGACCGGGTACGCCGCTCCCGCGGCGATCGGCACACCGAGGGAGTTGTATATGAACGCAAAGAACAGGTTCTGCTTGATGTTGCGCATGCTGGCTCGGCTCAGCTTTCGCGCGCGCACGATGCCCCGAAGGTCGCCTTTGACGAGCGTCACGCCAGCGCTCTCGATGGCTACGTCCGTACCGGTGCCCATGGCGATGCCTACGTCGGCCTGCGCAAGCGCCGGGGCGTCGTTGATCCCGTCGCCCGCCATCGCCACGACCCTTCCGTCTTCTTGAAGGCGCTTGATCGCAACCGCCTTTTCGTCGGGCAGGACCTCCGCGATGACCTCATCGATTGAAAGCCGCGCGGCCACGGCATCGGCGGTCTTTCGATTGTCGCCCGTGAGCATGACCACGCGGAGCCCCTCCCCGTGCAATGCGGCGATCGCGTCGGGTGTGCTCTCCTTGATCGGATCGGCCACCCCGAGGATGGCATCCACGCTTCCGTCCACGACGACGAACATGGCGGTCTGCCCTTCTTGGCGAAGCTCATCTGCATGCTCGGCAAGCGCGCCTGCGGAAACCCCCATCTCATCCAGCATTTTTCGATTACCGAGCGCGATGGTGCGGCCCGCCACGCGGCCGATGACACCCCGCCCGGTGCGTGACTCGAAGGAGTCAGTGGGCGATATCGAGGCGCCACGCTCCAACGCGCCCGTGACGATCGCCTCGGCCAAAGGGTGCTCGCTAGCACGCTCGAGGCTGGCCGCCGCGCTCAAGAGCTCTTCCACGTCGACGCCGGGAGCCGCCTCCACCGTGACGAGCGCCGGCTTGCCAGCGGTCAGCGTACCGGTCTTGTCCACGACGAGCGTGTCGACCTTGCGCATCACCTCGATCGCCTCGGCGTCCTTGAAGAGGACCCCAAGGCCGGCACCCTTCCCCATGGCCACCATGATCGACATCGGCGTCGCGAGCCCGAGCGCACACGGGCAGGCGATGATCAACACCGCGACCGCGTTGATGAGTGCGTGCGCCATGCGCGGTTCGGGGCCGATCCAACCCCAGATCATGAAAGTAAGGGCCGCGGCGGCAATGACGATGGGTACGAAGTAGCCGGAGACCGTGTCGGCGAGCTTCTGGATGGGTGCGCGGCTCCGTTGTGCTTCGGCAACCATTGCAACGATTCGTGACAGGAGCGTGTCCGTCCCGACCTTCTCGGCACGGACGACGAGCATTCCAGTGCCATTGACGGTGGCGCCGATGACCCGATCTCCGTCCTGCTTCACGACAGGAATCGCCTCGCCGGTGACCATCGACTCGTCGACGGTGCTCACACCCGTGACCACGATGCCGTCAACTGGAACCTTCTCGCCGGGACGTACGCGGAGCCGGTCTCCGACGTGGACGGCGTCCAAGGAAATGTCTTCATCGCTTCCATCCTCGCGAATTCGTCGCGCGGTTTTCGGTGCGAGCCCTAGAAGCTCCCTGATCGCCGCGCCGGTTCGCCCGCGCGCACGGAGCTCCAGGACTTGGCCGAGCAAGATGAGGGTGACGATCACGCCAGCCGCCTCGAAGTAGACCGCGACTTGCCCACCATGGCCGCGGAACGACTCCGGAAAGATTTGCGGCGCCAACGCCGCGACGAGGCTGTACCCGTAGGCCACGCTCACGCCCAAGCCGATCAACGTGAACATGTTGAGGCTTCGGTTCTTCAGCGACTGGGCGAAGCGAACGTAGAAAGGCCAGGCGGACCAGAGGCAGACCGGCGTTGCGAGAGCGAGCTCGATCAACGTCCGAGCCCTCGGCGAAAGCATCTGTGAAATGGGCTCGCCGGGAAGAAGGTCGCCCATCGAAACGATGAAAAGCGGGACGGTGAAAGCGGCGGCCAACCAGAAGCGCCGGGTCATGTCCCGGAGCTCGGGGTTCTCCTCATCCTCTTCACTTGGTACGGTGCGCGGCTCGAGGGCCATGCCGCATTTGGGGCAGCTACCCGGTGCGGCCCGCTCGATTTCGGGATGCATCGGGCAGGTCCACTCCACCGCCCGCCCCTCGTACGGGGGCCCAGTGGCTCTTCGGGCGTGTCGTTGGCCGTCGCCCATGACCGGAAAATACATGCTATCCTTTATCTGGTCATGCGGAGACGCCTTCTAGCGCTGTTTCTCTCGATTCCGCTCGTAGCCTCGGGCGCGGCCGGAGTGGTTCTCCACGTTTGCCAATCGATGGGAGGCGTGGTCGTCGGAGATTGCGACTGCGAGAAGCCGGTTCAGCATGGTGCTCACGCCGACCATGGCGAAGGCGCCAAGCATGCTGCACACGAGGCGGGCGCCAAGCTGCAGGCGCAGCCGTGCTGCACCGTCGAGCTCTCGAGCACGAGCGAGTTGCTCGCAACGCAGGAAGCGTCTGTACCGCAGATCGACGAAGCCTCCGTCGCGCTCGTTGACCCGCCCGACGGCACCGTCATGGCGTCGCGGAACGTTTGCGAGCTTGGCCTCTTCCGAGAGCGAGCTCCGCCGAACGTTCACGGCCCACCGATCTTCATTCGCAACTGTTCCTTCCTGAATTGAGCTCCAGCGTAGCGCCGGTCTGAGCGCCCACCTGCGCGCGCCAAGCCAGGCGCCGCACGGCCGCGCGTCCGGTTCTTCCCCGCCCTGAGCGCGGTGGACCGAACCGCGCCGCCTACGCACCGCGAACACTCAATCACAGGAGGAATCAATGAAGAGGCAGATCCCGAAAGGGATGACGATAAATCAAAGGCACAGCGCTGTGCTTCTCGCAGTGACGCTCGCAATGGCCCAAGGCGCTTCGCTCGGGTGCCGTGGCACGTATGAGTCAGCGACGAGGCACGACCTCGCCAACGCAGCCACGATCGTCGCTCAAGACGAGGCCCCGCCGGATACAGAGTCGACACTCGACGGCAGCTTGAGCAGCTACTTGGCGTTTGCGCTGGCACGAAGCCCCGAATTGCGCGCTTCATTCGAGCGATGGAGGGCGGCGACGATGAAGATCTCGCGAGCACGCCGGATTCCCGAGCCCGTTATCAAGTACAGCTACTTCGTTCGAAGCGTCGAAACTCGTGTTGGACCCCAGAACCACAAACTGAGCCTGATGCAATCGTTTCCCTGGCCGACGGCGCTGAGTGCAGGAGCGGATGCGGCGTCGGAAGCGGCTCGGGCGGCACAGCGTCGATTCGATGCGGAGGTCCTCGAGGTGAAGCAGGCCGTCGCGGACGCATACTGGCGGCTCTGGCTACTCCAGGAAGATCATCACCTCAAGAATGAACACGATGTCGTGCTCGAAACGCTCGCAGGCACCGTTCGCGGCCGGGTGCGTACGGGCGCGGCTTCGCTTGCCGACCTCAATCAGGTCGAGCTAGGGATCGCCCGCCATCATGATCATCACGGCGCGCACCAAGAAGAGCGGCTCGTCGCCACGGCCGATCTCCTCCGCGCGATTGGCGCGACCGAACGCAAGGAAGGGTTGACCGCAAGCGACACCCCGTTTGAAGGCCTCCCGTCGACAGGCGAAGAAGCCCTGCACAGCAGGGCCAGACAGCACCCGCGCATTGAAGCCGCCGAGTTGATGGCCTCGGCCAGCGACTCGCAAGTTCGAGCAGAGGCAGCGGAACGGGCACCCAGCTTGCTCGCGGGCTTGGATTGGATCGCGGTCGGCCAGGCGCCCACGGCCCTGGGAAAGAGCGGACAAGATGCAGTCATCGTGACGGCGGGGCTCAGCGTGCCGCTCTGGGGTCGGAACTATCGCGACGCAATGAGTGCCGCGCGCGCTGAGGGAGCTGCACACCGCGCGGATCGTGATGCGGCGCTCCAAACAGCCGACGCGCAGCTCACCGCGGCGCTCTCGGCTGTACGGGGTGCGCAGCGGAGAATCGACCTCTACCGAAACACGCTGATCCCGCAGGCAGAGACCACCTTCCAGTCTGTGCTTGGCGGCTATCAGAGCGGGCGGTCGACCGTAGCGTCCGCCCTACTGGCCCAGAAGGAGCTTCTCGAGCTTCAACTCGAGCTCGCCCGCAGCCGCTCGCATCACGCACGAGCGTGGGCGGTGCTCGAAGCGGTCGTTGGACATCCTGTGGAACCGACCGAGCAAGGAGAGCAGCCATGAATGAAGCCACCAAGACCCGTCTCGCAAAAGCTGCACCGTGGATCGCGCTCCCCATCGTGGCGGCCGTTGCGTTCGGCCTCGGCGGCCGGTTGCTCGGAAGCTCCGAATCGCCCGCCACCGGAGATGAAACGCACGCCCACGAGGCGGCCGACACGATCTGGACCTGCTCGATGCACCCGCAGATTCGACAAGCGGAACCTGGACAGTGCCCGATCTGCGGCATGGACCTGATCCCAGTCGAGCTGAGCGAAGCGGCAGACGAAGGCAATGGGCGACGCGTCTCGCTCTCCGAACGTGCCAAGATCCTCGCGCGGGTCCGGACTGCTGAAGTGGAGCGATTAGGCTCCGGACGAGTGGAGCGCCGACTGCTCGGACGCGTCGACTACGATGAACGGAGCCTGCGAACCGTCACCGCGTGGATCGGTGGACGCATCGACCGCTTGCACGTGAGCACGACAGGCGAGCGCGTGAAGCGCGGCCAAGTGATTGCAACGCTCTACAGCCCTGAGGTGTACACCGCGCATCAGGACCTGATTCAGGCGAGGCAGCAGTTCGAACGATTGCAGGAGACGGCCACGCCAAGCGCGGGTCGAGCCGCGGAAGCCGCACTCAACGCGTCGCGCGATCGGTTGAGGCTGCTGGGTGTCCCGGACGGCGAGCTACGGGCGATGGAACGCGCGGATAAACCATCGGAGCGCGCGCGGATTCGCACCCCATTCGGGGGCACGGTCATCGAACGTCTCGCCACACAAGGGAACTATGTCGAGACGGGAACCGGTTTGTACCGCGTGGCGGATCTGTCGACGCTCTGGGTGCAGCTCGACGCCTACGAGAGCGACCTCCCCGTGCTCA
The DNA here is from genome assembly GCA_937984275.1 of uncultured bacterium. Taxonomy (GTDB): domain Bacteria; phylum Myxococcota_A; class Polyangia; order Polyangiales; family Houyiibacteriaceae; genus SG8-38. The sequence goes on from CALJYC010000327.1 coordinate 7,275, forward strand.
AAGCAGGTCAAAGCGTCTTGCTCCGAGTCGAAGCGCTGCCGGGCGAGGTGTTCAAGGGCGGCGTCACATTCGTGGACCCGGTCCTCGACCCGAATACGCGAACCGCACGCGTGCGCATCGAGGTGAAGAACCAGGACCGGCGGCTCCGGCCAGGCATGTTCGTCGAAGCCAGCGTACAAAGTGGCGGCGCCGGAAATGCCGCGCAAGAAGCGCCCCTCGTCATTCCGGCCACCGCGCCTCTATTCACGGGACGCAGGTCGGTCGTCTACGTCGAGCTCCCCGAAGCGGAGGCGCCCACCTACGAAGCCAGGGTGGTGACGCTCGGGCCTCGCATGGGCGACCTGTACCCGGTTCTCGCGGGTCTACAGGAGGGCGAGCGGGTGGTGGTCCATGGCGCGTTCGCGATCGATGCAGACCTTCAGATTCAGGGCGGCGATTCGATGATGAACCTTCCCGGTGAAGACGACGCG